>JAIRLY010000175.1 GCA_031259075.1 Dysgonamonadaceae bacterium
TCTGCGTATTTCATAACTGCAAAAGTATGTTTTATTTAGCTAAAAAGCAAATACGGTAAATAACTTTTTTTGTCTCATGTTTTTTTCAATAAATCAGATAATCAATAAATCGCAAGTTAGAATAGTAGCAGCCTTCGTATTTCGTGAAGCCGCCGAAGGTTTTAAGCGTTTCACCCTGCATAAGGGCAAAGCGTGAATACTAGGTTTTTCAATAGCAATATCTGAAAAAGGCAATCCGCCGATTAATAAGGTAAAAGAAATCGCCGCCGCCCTTGGCGTTTCAGTGGTAGACCTGTTCGAGCAACCGGCTTCGGATGCCATCACCTGCCCCAAATGCGGGGCAAGGCTCGAAATTAAAGCGAAAGAATAATTTAATGTTGCTTTCATGGCTGAATAATTTTTGTTGTTTTATACACTAATTCATGTCGTGTGCAAGTTTTGATATTAAATTCTTGTGTATAAGCCTGTTGTACTCGTGAATAAGTCTTGCATTTGGTCGCAATAAATATCTTCGTATGATGCCATTTCTTTCTTGAAAGGGCTAAAATCTTTTGTTATGCCCTCATAATTGAAATACATGTTATACAAATCTTTACTTTCTACATAATGTATTCTTACCGTATTTACACAGGTTGAGTTTTTACCTATTTTGAAACTAAGTTCTACAATGCCTTTTGTTTCGTAATGATGGTAGCCGATTTTTTTTGCGCCTGTCATTACAATAAACTTATTGCCGCCCAACTGTCTTAAAATTTTTACTGCGATTTCTTTTGCTCTCATGATTGTATAATTTTTAGTTGTTATCACTCGTAGATGTCATATATCTTTCGTACTGATTGTAAGCTTTCGTGCTCATCTCATAAAGTTCATATTTGCCTTCATTTATTTTGCAAACAAAATCTACAACGATGCCTGCGTTTTTTGTACTGAATAAGACAAAGTCAATATCTTTTATTTTAACAGGGTGTAGAAAATTGCTTGCAGGCAATAAATAGTTCATGCGTATGACTTCTTGTACATCTTCAATTCTGTAATGGGTGCAATAAAGAGAATATTCTTCTTTATTTAAGTTCTTGATAAAGTTCACTTTTTTTACATCTGTTTTGCTGATACTTGCTACTTTCATGACTTTTATTTTTTAATTGTTAAATTGAAATTTTATTTTATATGCAAATGTAATGATACAACATTATACTGCCAAATATTTTTAGTTAAAAAAACATAAAGTCTTAATATTATTTTTATTATATTTCCTAATTGCTCAATATTATATATTTAAAATATTCCCTGTCTTTATAGAAATTAAAATATAAAATTGCAGGGTTATATTAAAAATATTCCCTATCTTTGCAGAAGAATAAAAATATAATATTTAAAGCCATGTTAAGAGTAAAGGAAATTTGCAAAGAAAAAGGGATAACCCTTCAGGATTTATCAAAGAGGCTGGGAATAACTTATAATACCCTCCATCTGATAATAACCGGTAATCCGAAAAAAGATACGCTGGAAAAGATCGCCGCCGAGTTGAACGTATCAATAATCGATTTATTCGAGCGTCCGGAAAAAGACACGATCAATTGCCCGCATTGCGGAGGGGTGATTAAGGTAGGGAAGGCATAAAAAAACCCGCTCCCTGAAAAGGAGCGGGCTGGAAGCTGCAAAAAAGTTCGTTGTCAATTCAAAACTATAATTCCACAGCCAAAAGTTCTTCACCCAGTTGATGCAAGGCGTTTTCGATTTTTTTTCGTTGTGCCGGACGCGGTTTTTTCAATCCGGTAGAATAGTGATGTAACAGTTTTTGATTGATACCGGTAAGACGTTCCAATGCCACATTAGTAAAAATAGAATTGTAATGTTTCAAAAAACTTTGCGTATCGTAGCGATATACAATTGTGTATTCTCCCTTTAGAATATCCGGCAAGTCTTCCCTTTTATTATACTTTACAAGCAAATTCAAACCTTCCAAGGCGTTTTGTTTTGCCGCTTCGGGAGTGTCGCCGGCGCCATAAATGCCCGGACAATTTTCTGCATGTGCTCCGAAATGATCTGAGCTTGCACCCACTGTAACGATTATCTTTTTCATATAATTTATTTTATAAGGCTACGGAACTATTTAAGCCCCATTTGCCTTGCTATTGATTTTCTTAGCGGTTCGTACATCTCTTTTGCGCCATGGTACGGAACCGGAGGTGAAAGGATTCCATTTTTCAGATAAAAGTAATGACTGCCTTCTGCGTGTGAATACTTCCATCCGTTTTGTTTTATCTGTCTGTGAAATTCTGTGTATTTCATTTTATCGCTGTTTTGAATTGACATTGCAAAGATAACTATTTATATACTTTTCTGCAAATTATTTTATATGTTTTACAGCATAAAAAACGGCGTTCAATAAATAACGCCGTCTCCAAGTCGGAAAATCAAAGCTACCAAGCGCTAACAACCCGCGCTATGTCTTCTATTTCTTTGGACAGTGATTTGTATATCCTCTTTTGCACACTAATCATTTTTATCCGGGTGGAAACAGTCGACCGCGTCCGGCACACAAAAGCGGCTATACTTGTATTTGAATGGCCGGATACGCTCGAAATATATATGAATAGGGCGCGGGCTTCGGCGGTTTTCCCGTCGCGCTTTCTTGAGAGGATGTCCTCGGTGGATATCCCGGTTCTCCCGCTTACCGCTTCCAGTATCTCATTCATGCGTATATATAAATAAAAAA
>JAIRLY010000313.1 GCA_031259075.1 Dysgonamonadaceae bacterium
GACTAAAATTCTTAAACACATTATCCCTAAACATAATTCAAACAGACATTATCCTCGTAAAACAAAGAAAGGAAAGTATCAAAAATATGTATGATTTTTTACTATATTAGTAACATTACGTTTCAGGGGTTGAACCTTTCGTTTCCCTGTCAACTCCTTTTAATTGTTCAACCCGCTTCGGGGTTGAAAGCGCCACCGGTATTTCGTTTACCCCCAATCGCTTCGCTTCATTGGGGGTTATTCATATTGAAGGCCTTCGGCCTTCCTTCCTCCATTCTCTATTTTCCATTCTTAACTTTTAGTTTTTAACTCTTAGTTCTATGGGCGCCATTAAGAAAAGTTATACCGGCATACTGAAAAACGCCAAATCTTGGGTTACTTATAAAAAAGAGGGATATTCCCTCTTTTTTTGGTGCAGTTGCCTTGATTAAGTCTTGTTTTATTAATTTTTATAAAAGCAATTTTTTCATATCTACGGTAAATTTTCTATGTATAATTTAATGAGACTTTCACTCATTGAGCCAATGTGCGGTGAACTGATGTGCCGATAAAGACAAATATCCGTCAATCAGCACATCAGACATCAGTTGTTACCTTTTAGTACCACCGGAATTTACATCGGTGATAATCTTCAACGCTTTTTCGTAATCTTTGATTTGAGCAGGAGTGAAATCTACCCTAAAGCGTTCCATATCAGCAACTTTTTCTTGCACTTTACCGGCCAACGTCGTATATTTTCCCGGATCTTTGGTAATGTTGTTAAATGCTTCACCGTATTCTTTTGCAAATTCCAGAAAAGCTTTCAACGCTTCAGCGGGAGTAAGTTCGACAAGAGCAGGAGTTTCCGGAGCCTCTGTAACCGTTTCTGTTTCAATTGTTTCTACCGGTTCCGTCTTTTTAGCTCCATTGCATGCTACGAATGATACCATCCAAACAGCAGCAAAAAGGATCATAGAAATCTTTTTCATCTTAAACTAATTTTTTTATGATTGATAAAAAATAATGAATTATTACGATCACAAAAATAAAGAAAAGTTTTTAATAAACAAGCGAATATGAAGCAAATCAAGGCAACTGCATCAAAAAGTTGATGATTTTTTTGAAATATCTAAGGTGTTGTCCGGAAATAAAAGGATATCTTTCCAGTCGGAAGTTCTTAAATTGTATGATATACAATGATTTATTGAAAATTTCACACAAAAACATTACTATTGTAAAAAAACAGATGTTGTTTAAATTAAAATTTTTCATGTATATTTGTAGACTTATGCACATTAGTCAATTATACGAAATTTTCAGACAATATCCGACAATTACAACGGATAGTCGCAATTGCACCGGAAATTCTGTTTTTTTTGCTTTGAAAGGAGAGCGATTCGACGGGAATGATTATATCGAACAGGCGCTTGAATCCGGAGTTGCTTACGCCGTAGGCGATAGAAAAAATTTGCCGGAAGACAAGCGAATCATTCGAGTGGATAATGCGCTTCAGACTTTGCAGGATCTGGCCAATTATCATCGCAAACAAATGAAAACGATCGTGATTGCCGTTACGGGAACAAATGGGAAAACTACTACTAAAGAACTGATAGCCGCCGCTTTGTCTTCTAAATATAAAACGCTTTATACGCAAGGTAATCTGAACAATCATATTGGCGTTCCCTTAACTTTGTTGCATTTAGAACCGGACCACGCATTTGCAGTAATTGAAATAGGCGCTAATCATCCGGATGAAATTCGATCCCTTTGCCGGATTGCAGAACCTGATTACGGATTGATTACAAATGTAGGAAAGGCTCATTTGGAAGGATTTGGTTCTTTCAAAGGAGTCGTCAACGCCAAAACGGAACTCTATGACTTTCTTCGCGAAAAAGGCGGAACTGTTTTTGGAAATCTCGACAACCGAATATTGAAAATTTGGTATGATTATTTACCTGTGGTTTACTACGGAGTGTCTCCTGATGCTTTTGTTCATGGCAAAATAACAACCTCCGCCCCTACTTTGGCTTTGGAGTGGGAAAGAGGTGAGGAAAAAAATGAAATTACAACCCATTTGGTAGGAAATTATAATTTTGAAAACGTATTAGCGGCCATTTGTGTTGCAAGCTATTTTGGAGTAGAAGACAAAAAAATTAATTATGCTATTGAGAATTATCTTCCATCCAACAATCGTTCACAAAATCAAAAAACAGAAAAGAATCAACTGATTATTGATGCTTACAACGCCAATCCAAGTAGTATGCAAGTAGCATTAGACAATTTTGCTTCTTTAAATGTTTCACCTAAAATGGTAATATTGGGTGAAATGAATGAATTGGGAATATATGCTTCAGAAGAACATCAAAAATTAGTGAACCGTCTTAACGAATTACCTTGGGCTGTCGTGCTGATTGGCAAAAATTTCAAAGAATGTACCGCATTGAATCCCGAATGGAAATTATTTATGAAAACAGACGATTTGATAACTTGTTTACAAACCGTTTCGCCAAGTGGGTATCATATTTTGATAAAAGGATCGAGGGGAAATCAGTTGGAAAAAGCAATTCCGTATTTGTAGTTACCGTCGAATTACGATGGAATAAATTTCAAATGGTCGCGTCAACTACGTGCCTACGGAAAATTCTACCGAGCAATACATTCCTGACGGAATGTGGGGTAGCATGATTAGGTATCATATCCGGTATTCACAAAAACAAATTTAAAATTTAAATAAAATCCCATTGCTGTATTTTAACAAAAGAAGACTTGTTTTGTCGCCGAAAAATTGCACCTTAATTTTCCGTAAAAAAACTTTTTTCATTCAGCGCACTTGGAAATCCGGATTTTCATGTAAATTTGCAGTCAATTAGCAGTTGAAAATGCACATAATTTTCAATTTTATGAAAACAGTATTAAGCGGTATTCGTCCGACGGGCAATTTACATTTAGGAAATTATTACGGCGCAATGATAAACTTCCTGAAAATGCAGGAAGAAAATAAATGTTACTTTTTTATTGCCGATTGGCATTCGTTGACCACTCATCCCAACCCTCAGCTACTACATGCAAATGTACGTAATATTCTTTCGGAATATCTTGCCTGCGGATTAGATCCTGAAAAAGCGACGATATACGTCCAAAGCGATGTTCCTGAAATTGCCGAATTATATCTGTTATTAAATATGCATGCTTATTTGGGAGAATTGGAAAAAACGGTTTCTTTCAAGGAAAAAGCGCGGCAAAACCCCGAAAATGTGAATGCCGGTCTGTTGACTTATCCGGTATTGATGGCAACAGATATTTTGATTCATAATGCCGATTATGTTCCGGTAGGAAAAGACCAGGAACAGCATTTGGAAATGACCCGTAATTATGCTAAACGATTCAACAGTAAATACGGCGTTGAATATTTCAAAGAACCGGCGGCTTATAATTATGGCAAGGAATTAATAAAAATACCCGGACTGGATGGAAGCGGTAAAATGGGTAAGTCGGATGGTAATTGCATTTATTTGATCGACGAACCGAAAACGATTGAAAAGAAAGTCAAGAAAGCATTAACGGACAACGGCCCCGAAGCGCCGAATACCCCAAAACCGGATTACATCGAAAATTTATTTACTATTCTGAAAGTAGTTTCAACTCCCGAAGTGGTTGCTTATTACGACAATCTTTGGAATACGGGCGAAACGAAATGGTACGGCAATCTGAAAAAGCAGTTGGCTGAAGACATTATCAAAGTAACTGCTCCTGTTCAAGAACGTATCGGCCATATCAAAAACGATGATGCTTATTTGCGTAAAGTAACAAAAGAAGGAGCCGAAAAAGCACGTGAAAGTGCAAGGAAAACATTGAAAGAAGTTCGTGAAATCATGGGTTTCAAGTCCTTTTAATTTGATAATTCGTAATTTATTTCAATATGGGGAATATATTTAGTATTAAAGGAAAAGTGGCTGTAATTACGGGTGCCGGAGGCGTCTTAGGTGGAAGTATTGCTAAAAGTTTATCGGAAGCGGGAGCAAAAATCGTCATATTAGACATCCGTTCCGAAAATACAGCTCAAAAAACAAGAGAATTGAAATCGGCAGGAGGTGAAGCCATCGGATTTGTATGCAACGTTTTAGATATGAACAGCCTTCACGAAACGGCTTTGAAAATTGTTGCGCAATGGAACCGGATTGATATTTTGATTAATTGCGCAGGGGGAAATATTCCGGGAGCAACTTTGTCGCCTGAACAAAACGTTTTCGACATGAAGATTGAAGATTGGGAAAAAGTTACCGGTTTGAATCAAAATGGAACGGTTTATCCCTGTTTAGCTTTCGGAAAGATAATGTCGGAACAAAAAGAAGGAAGTATCATAAATATTTCTTCTATGGCAACATATTCTGCCATCACGCGTGTTCCGGGTTATTCGGTTGCAAAAACAGGAATTAATATTTTCACCAAATGGTTGGCTACCGAGTTGGCTCAAAAATTCGGGGAAGGCATTCGTGTGAATGCAATTGCTCCGGGATTTTTTATTGGAGACCAAAACAGAACGGTTTTAATCAATCCGGACGGTTCGTTAACGGAACGAAGCAAAAAAGTGTTGGCTAAAACACCAATGGGTCGTTTTGGCGATATAACGGAATTGAATGGAGCCGTGCAATTTTTGTGTTCTCCGGCAGCAAGTTTCATTACAGGCGCTATTTTGCCGGTCGACGGAGGGTTCAGCGCTTTCAGCGGAGTATAAATGGTTATCCGTAAAGAAAAAGTCAGTGGCATATATGAATAAATTAAATTTCACAATTTGCATTTCAATTATCCTTTTGCCGGCGCTGTTTTTTTCTGCCTGCAACGACCGTTTCGAAGATTATTCTACCAGCCCGGATGATCTTTTGGCTTTTTCCACCGATACCATTGCTTTTGATACAATTATTACTACGATCAATACGCCTTTTCAAATATTTAAGGTTTACAATCCTCATTCCAGGGCATTGTTGATTTCTTCTGTTTATCTCGAAAAAGGAGCAGAAAGCGGATTTAAAATCAATGTGGACGGAAGAGCCGGTTCTTCAGCCGAAAACGTGGAAATTCGAGGAAAAGACAGCCTTTTTGTTTTTGTAGACGCTAAACCGGCAAAGAACGGTTCGAATACACCGCAATACATCACCGACAAAATTATCTTTGTCACCAACGGGGTTGAACAAAATGTTTTGTTAGAAGCATCTACACAGGACGCCGTCATCTGGAAAGGCTTTGCTGTTTCTTCAAATTCCGTATTAAGCAATCTCAAACCTTTTGTTATTTACGATAGCTTGGTAATCGACGAGGGAATTGTTGTCGAATTAAAAGCGGGAACTACGTTTTATATGCATGGAAACGCCGAAATAATAGTTAAGGGAACATTAAAAGCGAAAGGGACGCAGGAAAATCCGGTTGTTATTCGCGGCGACCGCTTCGACCGGATGGTAAATATTCCTTATGATTTAATACCGGGGCAATGGGGCGGTATCCGTTTTGAATCCAATAGTTATCAAAATGAATTGGATTATGTTTGTATCCGAAACGGAAAATACGGCATGGATTTCAAATTATCCGACCCCTTACCGTCTAAAATGAAGATGAAAAATGTAGTATTAACCAATTTCAAGGGAATATTAATCAACGCCCTGAATTGTAATATCGAAGCCGAAAATTGCGAGTTTAGCAACGCTAAAGGCGCTCTGTTGAATTTAATAGGCGGCCGGTATAACTTTATTCATTGTACAATTGCTAATTATTACGCTAGTAACGTCGAAGCCGGATGGGGAAGTTCTAATCAAGAAACGGTTCATTTATCCGGCAGTTACTTGAATCAAGAAACCGAAGAAACGGAACATTATCCCATATTAAAAGCTGATTTCAAGAATTGTATTATTTGGGGAAATGCCGGAAGTTCCGATATTGTTATTGAAAAAAATGAAGAAGTGTCTGTATCCAATTATTTTCAAAATTGCATTATTCCTAATGACAATGCAACGAATGATGACGAAAGAAAATTGAACGCAACAGTCGTTAATTGTTTGATTAATATGGATCCGAAATTCAAAAAGGTTGATTCGGATGATTTTACTTATGATCTCCGGTTAGATTCTATTTCTCCGGCTCGAAATAAAGCAGATCCCAAAATTTCAAAACAAATCCCGTACGACCTGAAAGGTATGAACCGGTTTTTAGACGAAGGCCCCGACATGGGAGCGTATGAGTGGAATGAAGAAAACGAAGAAGAGAAGAAATAAAAAGGAAAGAAACGAACGAAAATAAAAACAACAAAATTAATCTTAAAACTTTATGAATCAAAAACTTAATCTGATGCTCTTATGCCTTTTAACATTCCCCTGTATTTTTGCGCAAAATACATTTAGAGTAATGTTTTACAATGTTGAAAATCTTTTCGATGTTGTAGATGAGCCTAATAAGCAGGACGACGAATTTACGCCGGAAGGTTCTCGACATTGGAACAATTACCGGTATTATAAAAAATTGAATAACCTGGCCAAAGTAATTACATCGGCAGGTGAATGGGAAACTCCGGTTCTGATCGGAATGTGTGAAGTAGAAAACGACAAAGTCGTCAAAGATCTAACGTGTTATTCCTTGTTGAAAAAAATGGATTATCGCTATGTGATTACCGAATCCGGCGACGCCAGAGGAATTGATGTAGCCTTACTTTATCAACGCGACCGCTTCAAATATCTCTATCACAATTGCATCCGGATTTTTTTTCCTGAGAATCCGCAAAAGAAAACGCGCGACATTCTTCATGTGACCGGAGAAATAATTACAGGGGATACGTTGGATGTTTTCGTTTGTCATTTTCCTTCGCGGCGAGGCGGCGAATTTGAATCGGAGCCGGACCGGATGTACGCTGCATCTGTCGTCCGTGATAAAGCCGATAGCTTAACGACGTTTCGCAGTAATGCGAATATCCTAATTATGGGTGATTTTAATGATGAACCGTCCAATAAAAGCATGTCGGAGACGTTGAGAGCTAAATGGAATGGAAAAAGTGATAAAGGCGAATTGTATAATTTGTTCCTTCCCGTTGAAGCGAAAAGCAGAATAGGAAGTTTCAAGTTCAGAGATCAATGGAATTTTCTGGATCAGATTATAGTATCCGGCAATTTGTTAAAATCCGATCATTCTTTTCATGTGTTACCGGAAACAGCTGCTATTTTCCAAGCGAACTTCCTCTTAACAGACGATGTCACATACGGAGGAGAACGGCCTAAAAAAACATTCCACGGATATAAATACGAAGGAGGATACAGCGACCATTTACCTGTTTTTGTGGATTTTACAGACTGAAGTTATAATTTTTCATCCCTTAGGAGTTGTCCGGACAACTCCTAACTATATTTTTGTGATTATCCTTTCCCGCAAATGTAAAGCGATTTCTTTTTTTGATTTTTGCCATAGTTCGGTTAGTTGTTTTATGAGTTGTTCCAATTGTGCCGGTTCTCCTTTTTCCTGCGCCGCCTTAATTTGCCGGTTGATTTCTTCCATTCGGGATTTTAAAATCGCATCTTTATAATTAAGAACGACATAAGGTATCAATTCCAATAGTTTTTCGCTTTCGCTTTCCACTTTTTTATATTTGGAATGAACTTTGCTTTCTATGTATTTATCCGTTGAAATATCTACTGCAAACCGGCTGATTTGCGGATCGGGATGATTTTTGAAATATTGTTCGGCTACAAAACCGTTTTCTTTACATTTCTCAAACGCCTCTTCTAATATTCTCTTATATAATAAATTAGAAAATTCCAATTCATCTGTTTCCAAATCGTGAACAATATCTTCAATCACACGGACAGAAACGACCTCCTGTGTCTCCTCGTCTTTGTAAGTCATCCATTGTTCTCCATAACGGATCACGTAATGCATAATATTTCTTTCATACCTTTCAAAAGGCGATTCCGGTTGAATTTCGGGTTGAACATTCGGTTGCGGTGCATCTCCAACGGGAGATTGTTGTTGTGTTTGTTGCGTATTTTCAGGGTTTTCCGGATCAGGATAAAGTGTTCTTTTCTTTTGAAGTAATTGTTCCTGCCTTTTTTTAGCAATACTTCGAACCAAAATTCGTTCATCCATATCCAATAACCGGGAACATTCTTTTACATATACCAACCGGATAATTTCTTCCGGGATCAAGGCAATCGTATTTACGATTTCAGTGATAATATGCGCTTTTTTAATCGGATCATTTCCGGCCTCTTGCACCAACAATCCGGCTTTGAATTGAACAAAATCCGTTTCGTGTTCTCTTATATATTCATTAAAAACGGTCGCGGATTGTTTTTGTGAAAAAGAGTCGGGGTCTTCTCCTTCGGGAAGCAACACAATTTTGATATTCAAACCGGCTTCCAACAACAAGTCTATTCCCCGCAAAGCGGCTTTAATTCCGGCAGAATCGCCATCGTAAAGTACTGTAACATTGTTTGTAAACCGGCGAATCAGACGGATCTGTCCGGATGTAAGGGCGGTTCCCGAAGAAGCAACTACATTTTCAATCCCTGCCTGATGCATGGAGATGACATCCGTATATCCTTCCACCAGAAAACAACGGTCTTGCTTTACCATCGCTTGACGAGCGAAATAAATCCCGTATAGTTCATTACTTTTATGGTAGATTTCACTTTCGGGCGAATTGAGATATTTGGCTGTTTTTTCAGTTTTTTTCAGGATTCGACCGCCAAAAGCAACTATTTTTCCGGACAAGGTATATACAGGGAAAATAACTCTTCCGCGGAAACGGTCGGAAAAATAATCGTTATTTCCCACTATCGTTAATCCCGTTTTTTCAAGATACTGTTTTTTGTAGCCGGACTTTAAAGCCATTTGCGTCAGAGAATCCCGTTCGTCCAAAGCATATCCTAATTGAAATTTTCGGATAATATCTTCGCGGAAACCCCTTTCTCTAAAATAAGAAAGCCCGATCGTTTGGCCTTCTTCCGTATGAAACAAATTGTGTGCAAACGTTTTTTGTGCAAATCCATTGAGTATAAACATGGCTTCGCGATCATCTTGTATTTGTTTTTGCTCATCCGTCATCTCCGTTTCGTGCACTTCAATTCCATACTTTTTTGCCAAATATTTCAAGGCTTCCGGATACGAGAGTTGCTCAAGTTTCATAATGAAATGAATGGGAGTTCCTCCTTCGCCGCACGAAAAACATTTGCAAATATTTTTGGCAGGAGACACATGAAAAGAAGGCGTTCTGTCTTCATGAAACGGGCACAAACCCTTGTAACCGGAACCACTCTTTCGTAAAGCGACATAATCGGAAACAACATCAAGGATCTGCGCTGCCGACAAGATTCGTTCTATCGTTGGATGATCAATCATTTGTTTTAAATTACAGGGCAAACAGACCTCAATTTGTAAAATCAAAAGCCAAATGCAACCTAATTGTGCAAATGTCGGAAAAATTTTCTTTCGGTGAATGAAAAATTTGATATTTTTATTATTTCCTAAAATCCGCGCCTCAAAGTTATCTGAAAAATCAATACACATCCTTTATAAAGATCACAAAGAAATATCGAAAGAATGGTAAATGCAAATATAGATATTTGTACTCTTTGTTAAACAAGAGTGCAGAGGAGTTGTTTTATTGCCCAAAACAGACTATCTTTGCTGCGAAAATGAATACAATAAATTGAATTATACCCAATTAAATATTGATAATGAAGAGCAAAACCATAGCGGGACATTGCAGGTGATTTTCCTGCTTTTCTTTTTGTTCATTTATTTCTTTTCTTTTGCCGAAACACGAACGATACAAGGGATTATTACCGATTTCGACTCCAAAGAAGCTTTAGCAGGGGCTACCCTGTATGTAGTTGAAACAAAAGATGGAAGTATTGCCGACAAAAACGGACATTATTCCATCGCTCTTCCCGAAGGAACTTATACGCTACAATTTTCTTATGTAGGCTATAAAAACAAAGAATTAAAAATTACTTCCAATGCGTCGCTCATTCAAAATATTCAGTTAACATCCAATGGTTTATTGCAGGAAGTAGTCGTTTCTACTCAGAAAAAGAATAATAATATTACCAATCTCACGATGGGAATGGAAAAACTGAGTATAAAAGAAATCCGGTTGCTTCCGGCTATCATGGGAGAGGTCGATATTCTTAAAGCCCTCCAACTATTGCCGGGTATTCAATCAACTTCTGAGATCAGCACCGGATTCAGTGTTCGGGGAGGATCGCCCGACCAAAATCTGATAGTACTTGATAACACAACGGTCTACAATCCTTCGCATCAAATGGGATTTTTTTCTGCCTTCAACAATGACGTGATCAGTGGAATAGAACTCTATAAAGGTCATTTCCCTTTCCGTCATGGCGGTAGATTATCGTCTTTGCTGGAAGTAAAAACAAGAAATGAAATTCCTTCCCGGATGAATGTTACCGGAGGACTTGGGCTCATTTCCAGCCGTTTGATGTTGGAAGGCCCGTTGGGAAAAAAGACCTCTTGGTTAGTTGCCGGACGCCGAACGTATGCGGATTTGTTTCTCGTTTTTGCTTCCAATAAAGACCTTCGAAACGCTACGCTTTATTTTTATGATCTAAATGGAAAATTAATCCATCGATTTTCTGAAAACGACAAATTGGAATTGAATGTATATAATGGTCTGGACAACATGGGAATGACTATTGGAAGTTTTAATTATGGGAATACAGCCGCTTCGCTTACTTGGAATCATGTATTTACAGAAAGTTTTTTCGGCAAATTCAGCGCACATTTTACTGATTATAATTATGCTTTAGGGTCAAATTTAAATAATATGGACGTAAGTTGGAAATCGGCTATAACCGACCGGATGCTTCGTGCTGATTTTCATCAACCTCTTCATTCGCTTTGGGATTTATCGTATGGATTTTCAGTTATATATCATTTATTTAATCCGGGAGAGATACAAATGAAAGGATTGAATCTGGATGATTATATTATTCCCAAAAGTGAAGCCGTTGAATCCGGATTTTATCTTTCCAACGAACAAATGTTTACGAAAAAATTAGCAATCAAATACGGATTACGCTTTTCCGTTTTTCAGAATATCGGTAGCGTAAAACACACCTATACCGGCTGGGAACCGGGTTTGGGCATCGTTTTTCAATTAACGGATCATTCTTCCGTAAAAGCCAATTATTCCCACAATACACAATACATGCAATTAGCCAATAATTCGGCTTCCGGTTCTCCGTTGGATGTTTGGTTTTCTGCCGGACCCGCTATTCAACCTCAAAAAGTAGATTTATATTCTGCCGGTTACTTCCATAATTTCAAAGACAACCGGTATGAAGCAGCTATCGAATTGTATTACAAAGATTTGAAAAATGTCATTGATTTTAAGGAACATTCCGATTTACTCATGAACAAAAATTTGGAAAATGAAATACAAACCGGCGTTGGAAAAGCGTACGGTATCGAAATGATGTTGAAAAAAAATTCGGGACGATTGACCGGTTTTGTCAATTATACGCTATCCCGTTCGGAGCGGACAATTCCTGAAGTAAATCAAGGCAAAACCTATTTGTCGCCTTTCGACAAAACGCACGCCGTAAATATTGTAGCCACGTACAACTTTTCAAAGAAAATCAATGTTTCGGCCATTTGGGTATTTACAACCGGAACTCCAACAACTTATCCTACCGGACGTTTTGCTATAGGCGACGAATATTTTCCTATTTATTCGGGCCGGAACGAATACCGCAAACCGAATTACAACCGATTGGATGTATCGCTGAATTATATTCCAAAGCCGGATTCTAAAAAAAGATGGAGAGGTGAATGGAACTTTTCAATTTATAACGCCTATAACCGGAAAAATCCATGGACAATTCTCTACCGGCAAAATGAAACAACCGGAATTCCATATTCCGAGATGATGTATTTATTCGGAATAGTCCCATCTGTTACGTATAACTTTAAATTCTAACAAAAAATGAAACCGTTTATTGGGTTGGTATTATTGATTTTCCTAATGGCTTGTACCGAGCCTTTCGATATAAAAACAACAGATTCGCCTCCTGTAATTGTGATTTACGGTGAACTCACCAATGAATTTAAATATCAGGAAATAAAGGTCAGCCGTTCTTCTCCTTATTTCGATAACGAACCCAATGTTGGTATTTCCAATGCCAAAGTAACCATTCGATCCTCCAACAACAATATTTATCAATTGGAAGAAAACGACAGTATACAAGGTTTATATCATTCGGAACATAAATTCGGAGCGCAAACCGGGGTAAGTTATTCCCTGTCGGTAGAAGTTGATTTTAACAACGATGGCGTGACGGACAAATACGAAGCCTCTACGTACATTTCACCCGCAATAACTCCTGATTCGCTGACGCTTGAACCGATAGAGTTGGCCGGAAATAAGAATTATCTTTTATATATGCACTTTCAGGCGCTTCCCGAAGAAAGTTATTATCTATTTAAAATCAATCATAATGATTCTGTGCTGACTACTGAACTTTCCAATTATCTTATTTCGAATGATATTCTTTTCAGGGGACAATATGTCAAAGGCAATTTATATTATTTTAATGATATCGCCAATCAAGAAAAAGATTCGGAAGAACGCAGGAGATATTCCGCTTATTTACAGTCGGGCGACCGAATCGAAGCTAAAATAGGCGTGATTTCAAAAAAATACTATGATTTTATCACTCAATGCCAAAAAGAAAAAAGTGGAGAAAATCCGATGTTCGGAGGTCCTGCGTCGAATATTATTACAAATATAAGTAACGGAGGTGCAGGATACTTTACGGGTTACCACACAGAGCGAGCAAATATTGTGTTCAAAGGAGAACCCTGACAACATTGCTTTCCACGTTAAGATTCATAGTCCGATAAAGTGAGGGAAAGCAAGACACTACGCCCGATCGCGTTCGTAAGAAAAATAGTTCTTATCACCTATAAACCTGAGTTCGGGATAAGATAATGTATGTAAAATCAAGTTGATTATCATCACTTTTTTTTACTTTCTATTTTTTATTTCAAAAAATCTAACTATTTTTGTGTGGTTTTTAAACAAAGTTATCATTTTTTCATAAAGAAACAGACAGTATTTTAATTTTATATATTTAATAAAGAAAGCGTTAGCTTATATTCTTGTGATAGAAATCTAGACAATTTCAATCCTAACGAGAATAAGTTAGTAAGCGCTCACGTGGATGCGTGGGTATAACTTATTTGTTAGGATGGGTAGTCTAGAACCTCTATCACAAATAAAGTTAAAAGTCCCACGCTTCGTATTTTTAAACCGCTTCTCACCGGGACCTGAAAGCGAACTAAGAACTAAGAGTTATGAGTTAAGAATGAACGCCGCTTCCTGTATCACTATCGTTTATTCCGGTCGAAGGTAAAGACAACTATTCGAATCAAAAAAATTATTTTTCTCATCGTTTAATAAAAACCGGTTGTCTTTACCGGAGACGGGAATTTAGAACTAAGAGTTAAGAACTAAGAACTAAGAATGGAAAATAGAGAATGTAAAATGGAGCGAAGCCTTGAAAGGGCGATAATCAATAG
>JAIRLY010000393.1 GCA_031259075.1 Dysgonamonadaceae bacterium
GATGCCTCTTTCCCGACATACTTCAAATGCTTTCAGGATATTTGCGGAATTACCCGAAGTGGAAAGCCCTACAAGGACATCGCCTTTTTTCCCCATTCCCGCAATCAGGCGGGCGTAGACAATATCGAAAGAATAATCATTGGAAACGGCTGTCAAATAGGATGTATTGCAATGCAAGGCTTCTGCCGGAAGAACGGTGCGGTCTATGTAAAACCGTCCCGAAAACTCAGCCGCAAGGTGTTGTGCGTCGGCAGCGCTGCCTCCGTTTCCGCAAAAAAACACTTTCCCGCCCCGACGGAAACAAGTGGCGATAGACTCTGCCGCCAACCGGATGACTTCCTGTAATCGGCTGTCATTCTGCATCCTGATAAAGACATTGATATGTTCTTTTATCCTTGTGGCTATTTTTCCTTTGCTGTCCACGTTGTCATCCCTTTTTTATAAAAATCAAAGAAAAATACTTTGCCGGCTTTCAAATTCTCCAGCGCATTTACAACGCGATACCGCGTATTTCCCGGACAATAGAAAAACATAAATCCACCGCCGCCCGCTCCTGAAATTTTTCCGCCCAAAGCGCCGTTAGACAAGGCTGTTTCGTAAATCCGGTCAATAAAATCATTGGAAATATGCCGCGCCATCTTCTTTTTGTTCACCCAACTGATATTGAACGCTTCGCCTAATTCCTGCAATTCCCCGCGCAACAAATTATTTTTCATCTTAAACGCTTCCTGTTTCACGATGTGCATGGCGTTGAGCGATTCAAGGTTGTTATTCCTCACGTTATTCATCTGTTCTTCAATAATCCGCGATGATTCCCTTTTTTTTTCGGTGAAAAACAAAACCGTATTCAAAGCCCATTCATGCAGAATATCGTTGCTGATTCTCAACGGGTTGACAATTACTTTGTCTTCTTCCATAAATTCCATGAAATTGACGCCCCCGAAAGTAGCCGAATACTGGTCTTGTTTGCCTCCCGCCATTTTCAAATCAAGCCGTTCAATTTCATACGCATAATGGGCAATATCGTATTTCCCAAGCGGTAATTTCAACCATTCCGTAAAAGCGCCAAGGATTGCTACAACCAAAGAAGAAGAAGTTCCAAGCCCTGAACCGGAAGACACATCCATTTGGGTTGTCAATTCGAAAGAAAGCGGATTCCCGTTGTTAAACCGCGATACAATGGAATTGTAAATGCCCTGTTGAAGTATCAGCGGACCTTCCGCAGGCAATTGCGGAACGGCCTCAAATTCTTCCGTGATACTCTCATTGACGTGAACAAAACGGATTTTCCCATTCTGCAACGGACGGATTGTCGCATGAGCAAACAAATTAATGGTCACATTCAAAATAGCGCCTCCATACAGATCGGAATAAGGAGAAACATCAGTGCCTCCTCCGGCGATTCCCAAGCGGAACGGGGCTTTGCTTCGATAGTAAACAAACATATATTATCAATTAATACCGGTAATGCTCCGCTTTGTACGGACCACAAATATTGACGCCGATATAATCAGCCTGTTCGGGCGTTAAAACCGTCAGTTCGACACCGATGCGTTCCAGGTGCAAACGAGCGACTTCTTCGTCCAAGTGTTTCGGCAAACGATAAACGCCGATTTCGTAGGTGTTTTTCCACAAATCCAATTGCGCCAAAGTTTGGTTGGTAAACGAGTTGCTCATTACAAACGACGGATGTCCCGTGGCATTGCCGAGGTTGACCAAACGCCCTTCCGACAGCAGAAAAACAGATTTGCCCATAGTCGGGAACGTATATTTATCCACTTGCGGCTTGATATTGGTGTGGACGACGCCCGGATAATTTACCAACTTATCGACTTGAATTTCGTTGTCGAAATGGCCGATATTGCAGATAATTGCCTGGTCTTTCATTTGCGTGATATGGTCGATGGTAATAACGTCGCGGTTTCCGGTCGTCGTTACAAAAATATTGCCTTCTTTGACGGCTTTTTCCATCGTTGTTACTTCAAAACCTTCCATTGCCGCTTGCAAAGCGCAAATCGGGTCAATTTCGGTAACAATTACACGGGCGCCGTAGGAACGCATGGATTTGGCGCAGCCTTTGCCCACGTCGCCGTAACCCAATACGACCACCACTTTTCCGGCAATCATTACGTCGGTACCCCGTTTGATGCCGTCGGCCAGCGATTCGCGGCAACCGTACAGATTATCGAATTTGGATTTGGTGACCGAATCGTTCACATTAATAGCAGGGAACAGCAATTCGCCTTTTTCGAGCATTTGATAAAGCCGGTGAACACCGGTGGTGGTCTCTTCCGAAACGCCTTTTAAGCCGGCCACCGTGCGATGCCAGCGCGCGTTGTCTTCTTCCCTGATGCGACGCAAAGTGTCGAGAATCACCTGTTCTTCATGATTGCCGCCCTTCCGGTTCAGGAACGCAGCATCGTTTTCGGCTTTGAATCCCCAATGAATCAATAACGTAGCATCGCCTCCGTCGTCGACGATAAGGTTAGGGCCTTGTCCGTCGGGAAAGCGCAGGGCTTGGTCGGTACACCACCAATACTCTTCCAATGATTCGCCTTTCCATGCAAATACAGGGATTCCGCGAGCGGCAACAGCTGCGGCGGCGTGGTCTTGCGTAGAGAAAATATTGCAACTCGCCCAACGCACGTCGGCGCCTAATTCCGTCAAAGTTTCAACCAATACGGCCGTTTGAACGGTCATGTGTAAAGAACCTGTGACGCGAGCGCCTTTCAAAGGCTTTTCTTTGCCGTATTTTTTGCGAAGAGCCATTAAGCCCGGCATTTCGTGTTCGGCTATTTCAATTTCTTTTCGTCCGAAATCGGCCAACGAGATGTCGGCGACTTTATAAGAGAATTTTTCTGACATTATTGAAGTTTTTAAAAATTTGAGAAGCAAAGTTACGGATTTTTTCCGGAAAAGCCGGAAAATTGGTTCAAAAAAGAATAAACCTCTTCCGGAAGATCCTCTCTTTTCTCACTGAAAACTCCGACTATGTACTGATTTTTCCAAACAACCGGAATATTTCCATTATACCGGTCTTTGATCAATAAATTCCCTTCGGTAAAATCTTCTACCTGTTTTGTAAATTTGAAATAGTCGTTCAGAATTTGTTTTGCTCCTTCGATTGTTTTACCGTCAATTACAAATAATTGTATATCCTTCTCTGCAAAAAGATAATTAGCGGCGTAAACCGGTTTTAGAAATTCATGCCCGATATAATTTTGAGTAATATAAGTTTCCGAATAAGAAATTAATCCTTCTTTCGGAAAAAAACGGAAAATAACCGGATAACTTGCTTCAGGGTCTATTTTCCTTGACAAACCGCCGGCAATTTCCTGCATTGTTTTGCTAATCGATTCGCTTTCATTACCCGCCATTATCTTAACATAAATGCAACCGGAAAAAAAGAACAAACCATAATTATCACCTTGCGCCTCGCCTCCAATTTCAGGATAAAAAGTCATTTCCGATGACCGTTCGGAAGCGTACATCCCGAAAGCATCTTCCGGCGCAGCATGACGATAAGCTTGAATGGTAATATAATCTTCTTCTTGTGTATAAACCATACTCGTCATTTCCTGAAAATTATTTTCAAGAAATAGCGGAGCGGCGCCGTTGATCCGTTCATACAGATTGTCTCGATTGAAAACTTCAATGTCGGGAGAAATGTTCCATCCGTTTATCTCAGATAATCCGGAATGTAATTCTTCCGGCGTTTGAGCAAAAACCTGTCCTGTCGTACAGAACAGACT
Source organism: Dysgonamonadaceae bacterium (assembly GCA_031259075.1). Classification (GTDB taxonomy): domain Bacteria; phylum Bacteroidota; class Bacteroidia; order Bacteroidales; family Azobacteroidaceae; genus Azobacteroides. Next base: position 3,753 of record JAIRLY010000393.1, read on the forward strand.
TGATATAAAATAAATAAATACTCGTTTCATCGGTTAAGTCAAAAAAGAGGATGGAACATTAACAATCGGAGTAATTGCCGCTATCCTGTCGGCAACATTGAATCCGGAAGGACATTTCACCGAACAGGAAGTGCATCCTGAACATTCCTTGCCGGACAATGCTAATTCTACTAACGTGTCTTTAGATAAAGACGGATATTTATAACCGTAATTATACATGTATGCACGCATAATAGAAGGGATTGGAAGATGTTTACTGCAATCGCTTATACATTTTTCGCAATTTCGGCAATACAATAATTCATTATTTCTCAATCCTGCCAAATATTCGACGTCTGCTTTTTTCAATTCAGGAGAATAAGCGGCTTCTAAACAATTATCCAACAAATCGAAACTTGTGAATCCGGGAATGGCTGTGGTTATATTCGGATTTTGCCACACCCAACGCAAGCAAGCGGCGCCGTCTACTTTTTTGTTTCCATTCGCATCTTCTATACCACCGGCCATTGTTTTCATAGCAACAAATCCAATCCCGGCATCCACTCCTCGTTGAATAGCTTCATTCAATTCGGGAAGAATACCCAATGTGAAATTGTAACTAATCAGGCAAACGTCATAAATACCGGTGGCTATTGCTTCATCAATTTGAGCCGGCTTGTTGGCATGGGTAGAAAATCCGATGTATTTGATTTTTCCTTCCGATTTAAATTTCTTTAATGTTTCAACTAAACGGGGATCGTTGACTTCTCCCGTATTTTCAATAGCGTGAGTATAAAAAATGTCTACAGAATCCATTTGCAGGCGACGAAGACTTAGATTTAAAGCGTCTTCGTATTCCGTCTCAAAATTAACTGAACGTAAATTCGCCTTCACTTTAGTAGCAATAGTAAAAGTACTTCTATCCTTATCTTTAAAGAAAGCGCCTAACATTTCCTCATTTCTCCCATTTTGATAACCATGAGCCGTATCAAAAAAGGTAATTCCTGCATGATATGCAGCGCGGACCACTGCCGGATTATCCGCACGCATTACACCCATACTTAAAACAGGAATTTTCAAACCTGTTCTACCCAAAACACGGACAGGAATAGTCTTTTCGTCTTTTTTGCCGTTTACGGAAGCCGCAACTGTTTGCGGCGCCACCATTGCACCGGCGCCTGCAAAAACGGAAAAGGTTAAAAATTTTCTTCGATTCATAATTTTCATGTTTAATTATAATAATTATCACTTTAATACAACAAAATTAATCAATTTTATGGAAATAATTACTGATTTTGAAGAAATGCCTCCTTTTATACTATGGAAAACGAAATTAAGAAATCTTAAATAATAATTTAAGATTAAATAATCTGATATTATTTTTATCTTTGTATTCTTTTAGCTAAAAAATGGTACCTTTAGATATTATAAAAAAATACTATAAAGAAGGAAGCGAATTATATGAGATTTTACTCATACACAGTTTTTCCGTAGCAAATAAGGCCTTGGAAATAGCTCAAATGCACTCCGAATGGGAGATTGATAAGGATTTCGTTTATGAAGCAGCATCCTTGCATGATATAGGCATTTTTTTGACGAACGCTCCCAAAATTCAATGTTTTGGAAAATATCCTTATATTTGTCACGGATATTTAGGCGCGGAAATAATGAGGAAAGAGGGCTTTGAGAAACATGCTTTAGTTTGCGAAAGACACACAGGCATGGGACTGGATAAAAAGACAATAATACAAGATAAACTCCCTGTTCCACAGAGAGATATGTTGCCGGAAACTTTGGAAGAAAAACTGATTTGTTTTTCCGACAAGTTTTTTTCCAAATCTAAATTAGATCGTGTAAAGACGATAGAACAAATAAAAAAACACCTTTCAAAACATGGATCCGATTCCGTTTCCCGTTTTGAAGAGATGATAAAATTATTTTTAGGATAGATGGCCGTTAAGATTTATTCTTTATTGATTACGCTTGTCTCGTCTTCGCTTTTTATATGTCAAAATACATGGACACAAGACATTCTTCCGGATTCGTTTTTACAGGAAATGAAAATGGCCGCAGATTCGACCCTTATCGAATCCGATTCAATCCCTGCAAATGTAGCCCCCGATTCGGTACCGGTAAATCCCAATGCGATCGACGCTCCTATTCTTTATGCGTCTAAAGATTCGATGATTATGGTCTTAAAAGATCAAAATATGATTTATATGTATGGAGACGGTTCTGTTCAATACAAAAATCTGGATTTAAAAGGTGAATACATTGAAATAGATGCGGATAATAAAATTCTTTTATCTACTTTCGGATTGGATTCGGTTGGAAATGAATTTGGTTATCCTGTTTTTAAGGAAGGTGAAACGGAATATGAAATGAAAAAAGCCCGATATAACTTCAAAACCAAGAAAATGTTTATTACAGACGTCATTACCCAACAGGGAGAAGGATATGTCACGGCTTTTGAGACCAAAAAAATGCCCAACGATGATCTATATATGCGGAATGGCCGCTATACGACTTGCGATGATCATGAACATCCTCATTTTTATCTTCAATTGACCAAAGCTAAAGTACGGCCCGGTAAAACCATCGTGACCGGTCCGGCCTACCTGGTTATAGAAGATGTGCCTTTGCCGGTTGCCATTCCCTTCGGATTTTTCCCTTTCACAAGCGATTATTCTTCCGGAATTATCATGCCGACCTACGGCGACGAAATGCAGCGTGGCTTTTCTTTACGCGAAGGCGGATATTATTTTGCTTTCAACGACTATGTGGATTTAGCTTTAACCGGCGAAATTTACACAAATCTCTCTTTTGGAGTAAATGCCCGGTCGAATTACAGGAAAAGATATAAATTTTCGGGAGGCCTTCAAGCATCTTATCTGGTAACTATTATGGGAAATAAGGGAGATATGGATTATAGCAAATCAAACTCTTTCAGATTGGCTTGGAATCATTCGCAGGATGCGAAAGCAAATCCATTCGGTACCTTTTCGGCCAGCGTGAATTTGACGACTCAATCTTACGACAGAAACGAATTGAATAGCTTATACTCCAACCAATATACGCAAAATACCAAATCGTCCAGTATCAATTACAATTATCGATTCCCGGACAGTCCTTTTTCTTTTTCTATAAATTCCACTATCAATCAGATATCCAAAGATACGACGTTGAGTGTGACCTTGCCCAATTTTACAATTAACATGAAAGAGGTTTATCCTTTCAGAAGGAAAGAACAGATTGGCGCCCCTAAGTGGTACGAAAAGATTTCGATAACATATAATGGAACGATATCCAATAGTATAAACAATGTAAAAGAACACGATTTTTTCAAAAAAAACCTGATAAAAGATTGGAAAAACGGAGTAAAACACGCAATCCCGATCAGCGCTTCTTTCAGCCTATTTAAAAATATAACGATTTCCCCATCCGTAACATATAATGAACGCTGGTACTTCAACAAAATCGACAGACAGTATGATTATAAAACGCATCGAGACGTTCCGGCGGATACAACTTACGGTTTTTATCGTATCTACGATTACAGCGGCAGCGTAAGCGCTCAAACCAAATTATATGGGATGTACAAGTTTTGGAACGTTTTCGGTGAATGGACAAAGAAAACCGTCATCCGGCACGTGATTACTCCAAAAGTCAGTTTTAGCGGATCGCCGGATTTCAGCGACGAAAAATACCACTATTATAAAAATTTGATTTATTTAAACGATCAAACCGGACAATTGGACACGATTAATTACTCTCCTTACAGCCATCATTTATGGGGAGGCGTACCCGGAAAGGGGAAAACAGGATCCCTCAGACTCGACTTAGATAATAATTTGGAAATGAAACTTCCCATAGCCGGAACCGATTCTACCCGAAAGTATACGCTCATTGATAATTTTCACGCCGGCATGACTTATAATTTTTTAGCGACCGATTTTAAATGGTCGGATTTAAGTACTTCGATTCGTTTTAAATTAGGAAAATATACGTTGAATTTATCCGGAATTTTTGATACTTATACCTATAATGAAACAGGAAAGAGAATGAATGTGCCTCGTTGGGAAGCAGGAAAAGGTATCGGTCGTTTGAAATCTACAGGTTATTCCTTTTCCTATTCTTTAAATAACGAAGCGATCAAAAAATGGTATGAAAATTTACATGGATTTTTCTTCGGCAAAAAAGAGGAAGACAATACTGCTGAAAATAATCCGTCGAATATCAATCCGGAACAGCCGGACGCCGATACGGATGAAAATAACGAAGATAATCCGACCCGGAACCCGTTGCGAAAATCTCAAAAATCGGATGATAATTATGATGAAGACGGTTATCTTTTAAATAAAATCCAGTGGAATTTAAATTTTAACTATTCATGGAATTTAGGATACGGCGAATTTAAGCCGGAAATAAGGGAATACGGGTACCGGAAGAATCAATCCTTTGGTGCATCGGGGAACATCTCTCCTACCAAAGGTTGGAGTTTCAATTTCAGTACTAATTACGACTTCGACAGTAAAAAGTTTACAACCATGCAATGTTCTATTTCCCGTCAGATGCATTGCTGGTCGATGTCGGCGAGTTTTATCCCGGTAGGTCCTTATAAATCGTACAACTTTTCTATCGCCGTAAATTCTTCGATGTTGAAAGATTTAAAATATACGCAGAGCAGCAGCTTTAGAGACGCTATGAATTGGGGAAATTAGAAATAACAAATAAATAATAAACTTGTGGACGTAAAAATCGAACTGTCTTGGAAAGAGCGTTTAGCTCCCGAATTTGAAAAACCTTATTTTTCAAATTTGGTTCGCTTCGTTAAAAACGAATATGTTACAAAAACGATTTATCCGAAAGGAAATCAAATTTTCAATGCTTTCGACAAAACACCTTTTGATAAGGTAAAAGTGGTAATCTTGGGGCAAGATCCGTATCATGAACCGGGGCAAGCTCATGGACTGTGTTTTTCCGTAAACGACGGTATTCCGTTACCACCGTCTTTACAGAATATTTACAAGGAAATTCAAGACGATTTGGGAATTGTGCCGCCGGCTTCAGGCAATTTGGAACGGTGGGCGGCACAGGGCGTTTTATTGCTCAATGCTACCCTGACCGTTCAGGCTCATAGAGCCGGTTCGCATCAACAAAAAGGTTGGGAAGAATTTACGGACGCCGTAATCCATCAATTGGCGGAAGAAAAAGAACACTTGGTTTTTATATTATGGGGTTCTTATGCACAAAAAAAAGGAGCTTTTATTGATTTTCACAAACACCTAATAATAAAATCGGCGCATCCTTCCCCTTTGTCGGTTTACCGCGGGTTTTTCGGCAGCAAACCGTTTAGCAAAACAAACGATTATCTAATCAAAACAGGACAAACGCCTGTTAGATGGTAAATAGTAACGTGAGTTCG
>JAIRLY010000017.1 GCA_031259075.1 Dysgonamonadaceae bacterium
GAATTATTCTAATAAGAAACAAATTACATCTTAAATCTATAAATCAACCAGTGCGCGGAAAAATTCGGGCTAAATTTTTACGTTTCTTTTTGTGAATAATATATGTTGAAAAATTTTTATTTTTTTACGTCGAACTCAGGTTATAAAATCGGTACGTTATACGGCTTTAACCTGTTGGTGAAAACCGAAAATTCGCTGAAGGAAGGATTTTTTATGAAACAAAACCGCTTTTTCATTGAAGGCGAGGGAAATATCAAGTACTCGCACAACAACGGTCATATTGCTAATGACCCTAAATTAGCCGTTCGCTATTTTCTTAACGCTCTTGAAAAAATCCCTTCGCTGATAGAGAAATACGAAAAAGAGAACGAAAAAATCTCAAAAGATTTGCCTGTATTGCAGGAAGTTGTTCATTCTACCTGGCGCAAAGAAAACGAATTAAAAGACCTGAAAACGGAACTGGCTATTCTGGACAGAAAAATGATGTTGTCGCACAAACATCGGAAAGATTGCAGCAGGCAAAAGAGGCAATGGGAGAGAGGTTTGTTGCCGGCAGATATAATAATGAAAACCAATCAAAAAGGTTTAAGTTATGACCTACGAAGATTTAAAACAGCGACAAAATTGGACGCTGGAACAGAAAATAGACCATGCTGCCAATGTCGTTTCTTCTTTCATGGACAGGGTAAACGGCAATCTATATGCTTCTGTTAGTGGTGGTAAGGATTCGGGAGTGATGCTTGATATTATCCGGCGGTTTGTCGATAAAGACGTTCCGGCGGTTTTCTGTAATACAGGCAACGAATATTCCGAAGTCGTGAAATTTGTACGGAATACGGAAAACCTCACCGTTATTCGTCCAAATATGAATATCCGGCAAATCATTGAAAAATACGGCTTTCCATTGATAAGCAAAGAACAGAGCCGCTATATCAATCAGGCAAAACATACTAAAAGTCAAAAACTTTTGAATACTCGTCTTTACGGTGGGAAAAAGGGAATCGGAAAAATTTCGGAACGGTGGAAATTTTTAATACAAGCGACTTTCGACGTATCGGAAAAATGTTGTGATTATCTAAAAAAGAAACCTTTCGAGAAATTCCATAAACAGACAGGTTTGTATCTGAAAATGTATCGGGTCTTTTGCTTGAACTAATGCTAAATGGTCAATTTGGGACAGTTTTTACAATATTCGAGTTACAAATCAAATATTTGTCTTGTGAAAAACAATTGCTAATGCGCATAAAAACAGTCGTTTATTACACAGCATCCTCATTCATGTCGCAAAAATAGATAACATCCATAAAGAGAGGCATTTCAAGAAGACATGAAACTATTCGTGTTACAAAAAGTCGCTACTCGGAAGATTTCTCTTGTTTTGCGTATTGTATTGCATTACTTTTGTGTCGATAAATTAGTATTGATTTTTAAATATTTTAGACTATATCAAAAAATGAAGAAAAGAAGTCTATTGACTTCATTAATGAACCCGAGAAAATGTCTAAGTTCAGCATGAACGACATTTTAGGAGGAAGGGCAGTACAAGCGTACGTAAATTGCAAGAACGTACATCATAGCCCAGCTACAACAGCATCAACTAGACTTGATGTATGGTAACAGGTAGTAAATTGACACTACAGTTGCAGTTGCATGTACTCAACTGCAACTTTTTTTAATTATTAAAAGATTAAATGAGAAAAAAATATTATGAATATTTCAAAATATAATCACGTGTTTAAGTCGAATAAATATGGCTATTTATTATATATTGGCGAAACAAATTCGTTTGCAAAAATTGATGAAAATCTTTATGTGAAATTAAAAGAAATAGAGGCTTCGCCGGAAAAAATAGAAGATCTGGATACAGAAATAAAACAAGTGCTTAGCAAAGCAAGATATTTTGTTAGCGATCAAGGACAGATATTATACGAAAAACGGTTTGCATATTATCAAAAAGCATGGGATACTACAAATTTAGGATTAGTAATTGCGCCAACAAGAGGATGTAATTTCAATTGCCCTTATTGCTATGAAGAAAACAAACCAGCTATTCACATGACAAGGAAGGTTGAAGAAGATATTATTAAATTTATCCAAAAACACCAAAAAGTTGAAATATTGAATGTCACTTGGTATGGAGGAGAACCATTACTGAAGTTTGATTCGATACAAAGATTGTTGAAGGATTTTAAGACTCAAATTCATCCCAGAATTGGCATCCATTCAATGACTTCTAATGGTTATTTATTAGATGAAGAAAAATGCAAATTTTTTCAGGAATATCCTATGACAAGTATCCAAATAACAATTGATGGCAACAAGGAAATTCATGATAAAAGGAGAACACTTATTCCCAATATTCCCACATATGACAAAATAGTGGAAAATGTAGATAGATTTATTTTTTACAATCCAACCACATTTGTGAATTTGAGAGTAAATCTTGATTCTTCAAATATTCATATTTTCCCCGAAGTCCTCAAAGAATTTGATAACAAATGGTGGAATCATGGAAAAAAAGTAATAGCATATCCTGCCTTTGTAAGAGATTATTCGGAGAGTTGTACATCTAATTGCTTATTGGTGAAACGTATTGAAAGAATGGATCTTTTCGAAGAACTTTATCGGCAATATGGATACGATGTTAGATTTCTTCCCGAATTTTGTGTGGGTGGTTGTGGCGCTACAGTTATCAATTACTATATAGTTGGTCCCGAAGGTGAATTGTATAAATGCTGGAATGATTTAGGTGTCAAAAAGCAAATAGTTGGTTATTTAAATAGTGATGAAATTATTAATTTTGAATTATTGGCAAGGTATATGGCTGGACCAACTATGATGGACAGTCATGAATGTATTGAATGTAAATTGTTACCTACATGCGAAGGTGGATGTATTTGGGAAAAGCATAAAAATCTTTTTGAAGGGAGAAAATATGATTACCTCTGTAATACAAGAAAGGATAGTATTGATCGTGCACTTGAACTGCATTATGAAAAAATGATAAAACAACAACAAAAACAAGATTATGAAAAAGATATTTCTTACAGTATTACTTAATCTGATATTTTCTTCCGTAATATTTTCTCAATCAGAAAAAATATCGGGACATGTCATCAACGGCAACAACGAGCCGGTCAAGGATTATCACGTTGTAATACTAAATACGAGAGATTCGTCGTTTGTGTCGGGAACGTCGTTTGCTGTTGAGAATTTCTCAATTCCAAAACCTGCAGGAAAATATCTCACAAAGATAACCGGCATTGGTTACGAGGATGTAATAATGGAAATACCTGACGCCACAGGAGATATACAACTTGGTGAAATTGTTTTGTATCCAAAAGTATATAGTCTGGATGAGGTGGTTGTACATGGAAAATCGCCTTTTATGACAATGAAAGACGACAAATTCATATACAATGTCGAAAATAGCACGATAAGTAATTCAGGAACAGCAATCGACATGCTGAAACGCGTACCATACGTAATAGCCGACCCCAATGGCTTGATTTCCGTAGCAGGACGCAATAATGCTCTGATTCTCATTAACGGAAAGCAAATTAGGGGTAACGAGGAATTGAAACTGCTTAATTCTTCGCGTGTACGTCAGGTTGAAATAATAACAAATCCATCAGCAAAATACGAAGCCGAGGGAGATGCGGTAATAAACATCATCACCAAAAAAAGTTTGGGAGAAGGGTTAAGGAGTTCGCTTTATACCGATTACAGACAGGGCAGACGCGGTTCGATTTATTTCTCGCCGGAACTGTCATACGAGTTTGATAAATTCCGGTTATATACGAGTCTGGGTGGCGAACGCTACAACAGTAAGGCATTTACTGACACATGGATAAAATATGAAAAAGAAAATTATTTATTCGAACATTACACATACACTCTGTCATTGATGGAAATATGGAATTTTGAATACAATGCAGGCATAGACTATTCTATTGACAAAAAAAATTCTGTAAACATTTACTTTGACGGATATTTGACAGACAGGAACAGAAATGATTTGCAGGATATGCATATTAATAAAAATGATGTTCAATTTCCTGTTTTAAAATCAGATGGCCTTGAAAAAATGTATCCCAAACAGTCATCTTTCGGGGTGAATTATGATTATAAAAACGACAAAGGAACGGAAATATCTTTTATGAATAATTATACAGGGTATTCGACGTCAACACGTTCGACCATAACGGAAACAAATCAGAATACTCTGTCCAAAAACGAAATGAGAAGTATTTTTGATAACGACTACAGTTTGTTTGCATCTAAACTTGATATTTCAATTCCGGCGTCGAAAGTCGGAGGGCAGGTTGAATTTGGCGGAAAGTATTCATGGATAAAAAATAATAATCTTATTGATTTTGAAAGATATTTATCAGGAAATTGGATTATTGATCCAAAATATTCAAACACAGTTGATTTTACAGAAACTATTTTAGCCGGATATGCCCTGTTTTCCGGGAAAATCAAAAACTGGCGCTACTCGGCAGGCGTGAGAGTTGAAAATGTATGGACAAAGAATAAATCGCCGGAAGAGAGTCTTTCATTAAACGATTTTCAGTTTTTCCCCAATCTGCGCATAGGATACATTCATAACGACAAAGTAAATTATCAGTTGACTTATTCCCGCCGTATCAGTCGTCCAATGTACGAGGCATTGAACAACAGTGTGATGTATATTGATTCCCTTGCCATGAAAAGAGGCAACCCATATTTGGACCCGACTATTTACAACACGGTATCGGCAAGCATTTCATGGAACAGGATAATAAACGCCGACGTATCATATTCATATATTGAATCGCCTGTGGACATGCTTTTTATCAACGACAAGGAAGAAATCGAACGTTATACTACTATTTACATGAATGTCAAAAACACAAGTTCAATATCTTTGAATTTAAGCGGGAACTTTCATTACAGGGCATGGAGTACGCAACCATCTGCTTCATACGTATATCGTCCCGTCAGCATTGTGGACGACAACGAAACATATTCTTTCAAACATCATGGATGGATGGTACGTTGCATGAACCAAATCGCCCTGCCAAAAAAATGGAATATTGACTTGAACTTTTTAGTCCGTCAACCCACGCACAGTTTCAAAACTTTTGGTAAAGTTATCAATTTCGACATTGGATTTTCTAAAACAATGTTCGACAATCGATTGACATTGCAAGCAAACTGCCATCATGATTTCAAACTGTGGACTCAAAAACATCAGTACAGTTATAAATATATGTATCTTGAATGGGATTCAAATAACCGCAGTTTTTTCAATATCAGCATACGTTATACGCTGGGCGGCAAAGAAATATCCATACAGGAAAGAAAAAGCAATTCGGATGAATCGAAACGAATGTAATTTATCAAATGTAAATTAATTAAAATTAAATATGGAATTAGTAAAAGACAAAACATTTTATCATATTCAAAAAGAACTTTCCTGGAAAGTAGGAGAAACTCATTTTGTAGGATTAAACAAAAATTATTATCTGGATTTTTTTGATGAAAATGGTCACAATTTTGAAGATCCTATTACAAAAAAAATCATGCATCCTAATAAGGTAGCAGAATTTTTAATTGAATATTTGCAAACAGGGCATAAAGATGAAGATACAACCTGAATTGGAGAAAAAAGTTAATAACGATGAATCCCGATTCTTCCTACGGTTTGAAATTGAAAGCCCTAAAAATCGTCATTTGTTTTTTAGAGATTTCACTTTTTACAGGCTCAATATTTTGGAGAAAAGAGATTTTCATTTTAGAGAGTTCTTTTAATAGCTCCTG
>JAIRLY010000046.1 GCA_031259075.1 Dysgonamonadaceae bacterium
TACTGTGGAACTTAAATTCAGTAATTCCATTTTAACCAGTAGCGATCTTGTAAACAATCCGACTACTGCTAAAACGTTTGTTTTGCAATGTGAGGTAAATGATGGTATTGCTTCATATACACTCCAGAAAAAAATTACGGTGGGTGACAGGGACGAATGTTCGCCTGCTGCCGGTTTAACGGACGACGAAGGAAATGAGTATACGGTCTCTAAGTTTGGAGGCGTATGCTGGATGACTCAGAATTTGCGTTCTACTTATACCATGCAGGGAAATCTACAACAGACAATATCCAAAGACAAAAACGTATCGAACGGTTACAACGCGATCTCTTGGTATTATCCCTACTTCAGTCAATCAATTTTTGACAGTCATCCCGAATACGGTTTATTATATACTTGGGGCGCAGCCAACATCGGTACGGCAAGCACAGAGGCCGTGAATGCGTTTCCGAACAAGCCCTCCGAACGGCAAGGGATTTGCCCGGATGGTTGGGTAATTCCCAGCGATTATGATTTCAATCAACTGGAAAAAGAGATTGCGACTAATCCGTTGCTTTATTCTACACAAACAACGCCATTCGCATGGGATGAAATGTATGAAGTTATGGCCGGCTGGCGTCCGGGCGAAGGAAATAGCATAACAGAATACTGGGGGCGTTCGATGAAAAGTCCTACGCCGGTTATTACAACAGCTACTAACGGCGTAAGTAACACTGACGGCACGGGCTTTAATGCGCTGTTAGTCGGCTACCTCGCCGATGGTAATGTTACCGGTTACGGCATAGCCATGTACTTCTGGTCCGGTAGCGCCGGTAGCGCCACTCTTGCATGGCGTCGGGCTTTGGTCAATAGCCGCACCGGTGGACATCGCAGCACTGACTATAAGTACTCCTTGCTTAGTGTCAGGTGCAAGAAATAATGGCGATACAGAAAAAAAGGTATCTGATACCCTGAGTTTTGGTAAATAAACAGTTAGTACATTTTTACGAATTTTCTTATCCAAAACTCAGGTTAATACGATTCTTTTTCATTTGGAAAATCACCGGACTTTACATCCCGGATGTAATCTTCTACAGCGTCTTTAATAACATCATGCAAGTTAGCATAGCGGCGAAGAAAGCGAGGAGAAAATTCTTTATTGATGCCCAGCATATCGTGCATCACAAGCACTTGTCCATCTACGTAAGAACCTGCTCCGATGCCAATTATAGGTATTGTTAATTCTTCCGATACCCGTTTGCCTAATTGAGCCGGTATTTTTTCCAAAACAATACCGAAACATCCCAATTTTTCTAATAAATGGGCGTCCTCAAGCAATTTTTGAGCCTCCGTTTCTTCTCTTGCTCTGACAGCATAAGTGCCGAATTTATTAATAGATTGAGGCGTTAATCCCAAATGTCCCATAATCGGAATACCGGCGGAAAGAATCCGTTCGATCGATTCTTTTATTTCTTTTCCACCTTCTACTTTAATCGCATCTGCTCCGGTTTCTTTCATCATGCGAATAGCCGAGCACAAAGCTTCCTTTGAATTACCTTGATAAGAACCGAAGGGCAAATCGACACAAACTAAAGCCCTTTTTACCGCTTTTCTTACCGCTTGCGCATACCAGATCATCTGATCCAGAGTGACAGGAAGGGTCGTTGTATTTCCAGCCATCACATTAGAGGCGGAATCGCCCACTAAAATCAAATCCATTCCGGCCTTGTCTATGATGGAAGCCATGGAATAATCGTATGCGGTGAGAACAGAAATTTTTTCGCTCCGCTGTTTCATTTCCATCAAACGTTGCGTAGTGACTTTGCGAATATTTTCCGAATAAGTTGACATTTTTAAATTAAAAATTATGTTTTCGACCGCAAAGGTAGGTATTTATTTTAATATAAAAATCCGGTTTATCGTATATGATCTAATAACTCCTGTTCATCTATTTAACATAATAGTTATTATATGTAATTCTGAAATCTGAAAATTGTGTACGTTTTCCGTCTATTTTAATGAAGATTTATCAAATAACAGACAAGGGTTGAGAATCTCAACCCTTGTCGTTTCTGTCCATGTCTATTTTTTATCTTTTGGCTTCAAAATTTTTTAATCCAATCTTTTCGCTCCGTCTTTTATAACGACGTCGTATATTTTGAGTTGGATGCCAAATTCTTTTTCATAATCTTCGGAAGCTTTTTTTACAAATTCATCAATGCAATCTTCTTTAACCAGATTGATGGTACATCCGCCGAAGCCGCCGCCCATTACACGTGATCCGGTTACGCCCAATTCTTTTGCTTTATCGTTTAAGAAGTCCAATTCACGACAGCTTACTTCGTATTTTTCGCTTAAACCTTTGTGCGTTTCATACATTTTTTTGCCTACCGTATCGTAATCGTCCTTTTTCAAAGCTTCGCATGTATCCAGCAGTCGTTGGATTTCTTCGATTACAAATTCAGCGCGCAAATAATCTTCTGCACTTACTTTATCTTTTACTTCTCTAAGCATATCCGGATTGGCATCGCGGAGATGTTTTACTTCAGGATGTTTTTCGGCAATTGCTTCAACGACTTTTTCACACGATTCGCGGCGTTTGTTATATGCAGAAGATGCCAATTCATGCGTTACGCATGTATTCAGTAATACCAATTTATATCCTTTGGGATGAAAAGGTATATATTCATATTCCAGCGACCGGCAATCTAAACGGATCAAAGAGGCTTCTTTTCCCATACAGGAAGCAAATTGATCCATAATGCCACATTTTACGCCTACATAATTATGTTCTGTCGCTTGTCCGATAGCGGCTAATTCCTGCCGTGTAAAACCAAGTTGAAATTGATCGTTTAATGCGTATCCCACAACGCTTTCCAAAGCGGCGGAAGAAGACATTCCTGCTCCGAGTGGAACATCGCCGGAAATAACAATGTTGAATCCGGGTATTTTTTTCCCTTTTTTAGTCATTTCCCGAACGACTCCAAAGATATATTTCGCCCAACTTTCTTTTGGTTTATCTTCTTCTTTCAGACCAAATTCGGAAGATTCGTCCAAATCCAAGGCATAAACTTTGATTTTATCCGTACCATTCGGTTTGATTTCGCAATACATTGCTTTGTCAATAGCTCCCGGAAGTACAAAACCTCCATTATAATCGGTGTGTTCTCCGATTAAATTAATTCGGCCCGGCGAAGTATAAAGAACTCCTCCGAAACCGAACAATTCTTCAAATTTTTCTTTGATTTTTAGTGTTCTCATGATAATTAGAATATTGTTTTTTATTCCACAGTTCCTTTGATATGTACTGTTAATTTGTCCGGAGTACTGTTTGTTGTAATCGTAATCACTTTATCAAAGGGACCCGGACGTCCTTTCGGATTGTATGTAGCTGTTACTTCGCCCGTTTTACCCGGTTCAATAGGCGTTTTCGTCCAATTGGGAGTAGTACAGCCACAAGTTGCTTTTACATTAGTAAGAACGATCGGAGCGTCTGTATTATTCGTAACAACAAAAATGGCGCTTACATCACCTGCTTCTTCTCCGATAGTTCCGAAATCGTGAACTAATTTATCTACAGTCACTTCTTTTGTGCTTTGAGTTTCTTTTTTAATTTCTTCCGAAGCGTTTACCGGAATATAAGCTATTAAACTTAAACCTGCAACAGCAGAAATAATTAATGATAATTTGAGATTTTTCTTTACTCTTAACATAATTTTTTGTATTTAATGATTAAATTAATTGTCGTGAGACAAAGGTAATTAATGTTACTGTAAATGCCAAAGTTTAGGATAGAAAAAAAAGGCTAAATCTTTTTTTTGAGGTACTGGAGAAAAATAATTAACTTTGTGGAAAAATACGGAAAATCAGATTAGAAGCGTTCACATGGACAATTACGATATACGTTCAAATAAAATAAACGAAAAAGAAAAGGAATTTGAAAATGTTCTGCGACCCTTATCATTCAAAAGTTTCAGCGGTCAGGATAAAATTGTTGAAAATTTAAGGGTATTTGTTCAAGCTGCAAGATTGCGTATCGAAGCCCTCGACCATGTTTTGTTGCATGGTCCTCCCGGACTGGGAAAAACGACGCTTTCCAGTATTATTGCTAATGAGTTGAATGTAGGTTTCAAAATTACTTCAGGGCCGGTCTTGGATAAACCCGGCGATTTGGCGGGGGTGCTTACTTCGTTGGAACGAAACGACGTTCTTTTTATTGATGAAATTCATCGTTTAAGTCCGGTAGTGGAAGAATATCTATATTCGGCAATGGAAGATTATCGCATTGATATTATGATCGATAAAGGACCAAGCGCTCGTTCTATCCAGATCCAACTCGAACCTTTCACTTTGGTTGGAGCAACGACACGGAGCGGTCTGTTAACATCTCCGTTGAGAGCCCGATTCGGAATTAATTTACATTTGGAATATTACGATATAAAAACATTGACCGCAATCGTGAAGCGTTCGGCTGCTATTTTGGATATTCCTTGCGACAACACTGCCGCTCTTGAGATTGCCTCCCGAAGTCGGGGAACGCCTCGTATTTGCAATGCCTTATTGAGACGTGTTCGCGATTTTGCACAAGTGAAAGGTAGCGGTACGATTGACAAAGAAATCGCTTGCTTTGCTTTGGAAGCGTTGAATATTGATAAATACGGATTGGATGAGATCGACAACAAAATTTTATTGACCATTATAGATAAGTTTGATGGTGGGCCGGTAGGATTAACTACGATTGCAACAGCTTTAGGCGAAGATTCCGGAACAATCGAAGAAGTTTACGAACCTTTTTTGATTAAAGAGGGTTTCTTGAAGCGAACGCCAAGAGGAAGGGAAGTTACGCCGTTAGCTTATTCTCACTTAGGAAGGCTGAGACCGGCTCAACAAGGAACACTTTTTTAATAATGAGAGGAATAAAAATAATATCTCTTTTATCTGCTTAATTTTTTTCAGATGCCGGAAACAAAATCATTAGCAAGAGACAGTGTTCTCTACGGAGGAAGCACCATTTTAGTAAAAATGATTAGTTGGTTGCTCACTTCGCTTTTTACCTATACATTAACTCAGAAAGATTTTGGAATGATGACTAATCTCTACGCATACGTGGCATTAATCATTGTGATTCTTACTTTCGGAATGGAAACCGGTTTTTTCCGATTTATAAGTCAAACCGAGAAATACCGTTCCGAAACGGTTTATTCTACCACATTGATAACTGTAGGAACGATTGTTCTTCTGTTTCTATTTGTTTTCATTTACTTTTTTCATTCAATACGGTCTCACATTTGGATCGACGAAATTCCCGACAGTTACGTTCGGATGGTGATTATCATCCTCAGTATGGATGCTTTCAGCGCCATTCCTTTCGCTTATTTGCGATACAAAAAGAAAGCGAAAAAATTTGGCGCGCTCAAGATATTAAATGTAGCTCTTTACACGTTTTTTTGTCTTTTCTTTCTTGTTGTATGTCCATGGATAAATCAACACTACCCTTCTTGGATTTCTTGGTTTTACGTGGATAATTTCCGTTTAGGATATGTTTTTGTTGCGAATCTACTGGCGACAGGAATTCAAACGGCATGTCTTTTTCCCGAACTAACCGGATTCAAATACAAATTTAACAGCGCTTTAGCAAAAAAAATGCTTCACTATTGTTTCCCCTTGGTAATTATGGGAATTGCCGGAATGAGTAATCAAGTAGTGGATAAAATTGTGTTTCCGGAAATTTATCCGGCCAGTCAAGAAACAGCGTTTAGCGAACTGGGAATTTACGGCGCTTGTTTCAAATTAGCGCTGATTATGATGATGTTCACTCAGGCTTTTCGATATGCTTACGAACCTTTTGTTTTCGAAAAAAGCAAAGATAAAGACGCCCGGCAAGCATACGCCAACGTCATGAAATATTTTATCCTTTTCGGATTATTGGTCTTTTTAGGAGTTGTTTTTTATTTGGATATAATCAAGTATTTTATTAGTCCTCAATTTTTTTCCGGGTTGGGTATTGTTCCTGTTGTATTATTGGGCGAATTATTTTTTGCCGTCTATTTCAATTTGTCTTTTTGGTATAAATTAACAGATAAGACCTATTGGGGAACTGTTTTCTCTGTTATCGCCTGCGTAATAATTATAGCTGTCAATTTCGTTTTCATACCCAAATACAGCTATTGGGCTTGTGCCTGGGCTGCATTTATCGGAAATGCGGTGATTATGATACTCGCCTATTTTATCGGACAGAAAATATATCCGATAAAATACGATTTAAAAACCATCGGTATCTACACGGGACTTGCATTGATTTTGTATGCCGTCTCTTACTTCGCTCCTATCCGCAACGATTGGGGACATATCGCTTTCAATACGCCTCTGATAGCTATATACTTGTTTGTTCTCGTGAAAAGAGATTTACCGTTGAAAGAAATTCCTTTTATCAATCGCTTTTGGAAAAAATAAGTACAGAGAAGAATTTTGAACTTATCGAATGATTTCTTTCGCCAATGTTTCCGCTTTTTTTATTGCCGCAGAATCGTTTTTGTCAATGTCATATTTTTGAATAGAAGGAATTTTTATTTCTAATCCGACCGGAATATAGTCCGGATTTTTTATACTGTTTTTATTCTCCAAATACAGGTAAACCCAGAAAGATTTGTGTCCATATTCGTCCAATGCGATTAAAGTTAATCTTTCTCCTTTTCGAACAGTTCGTTTTTTATCCGGAACGACAGCCGATTCTATTTTGTCTATTTGTATCTTGATTGTATCTATTTGCGTTTTTATGGTATCTATTTGTATCTTTATAGTATCTATAATCGCTCTTTCATCGAGAATTAAACCGGATGTCATCTCTTTTTTATCTATTGAATAGAAATAATAGAACAATCCGGCCACAATTAATAAAATACTCCCAAAAAATATCGAATCCCATTTAATTCGTCTTTTTTTCATATCCTCATAATCCTGATATTTCGTTTCCATTTTCGGTTCTTCTGTTTCAATGTTTTCCGGCTCAAGTTCTATCATAGTTTCTTTTATGCTATTCTCTACAGATTTTTCTGCTGTTGCAGGGGGAATATTTTCACTCCTTTCATTTTCTTCATTTTTCTCATTGTTCTCCAATTCAATTACTTCAAAAAAAGAAAACGGTTCATTAACAATTTGAGCCAAATTATTTTCCGGAATAAAATTGACTTTATAGTGAGCGGGGATTAATACACGATTTCCGGTTGTTACATCAATACTTTCTCTATCACTGACCTCAACCAATTTAAAAGTTCCAAGGTTTTTTATTTTAATTAATTTATCTTGAACGAGCGCTTCGTTTATCGTTTCAAAATATTCTTTAAGAAACAATTCTGCTTCTTTTTTGGTAATGCCCGATTTCTCAACAAAAAGAGCAACTATGGTCTGAAAATTAATTTTTTCGTTCATATTTTCATTTCTTTCAATTGATCTTTCAATGAGCTGGAAACTTTGAATCCAACTATTAATTTGGGAGGAATAAGCATTCTTTTCCCGGAAACAGGATTGACGCTGATTCTTTCGTTTCTCTTTTTAATTTCCATCGTTCCCAAATTACCGAAAGATACAGCATTATTTTTTAATAATTCGGAAGTGATGACGGTCACAGTATCTTCCACTCTTTGGCTAACTTCCGTTTTCGGTAATTGAAGTTTCTGCGACAATGTTGCAATTAATTCTGTGTAGTTCATATCGTTTACTTAATTATAAATTTATCGGTCGATCAAACAATGCCCAGCAAATCAAACGATTGAATACCTGTGATTTTTATATTGTAAAAATCGCCAATATTCAATTTTTGATTTTTGTTGATTAAAACTTCCGTGTCAACTTCCGGGGAATCATATTCGGTTCTTCCAATGTAAAAGTCGGATTCTTCCCCATCAATAATTACTTTCAATATTTTTCCGACATTGGATTCATTGATTTGCTTTGCAATTTTTTCCTGCATGATCATCAGTTCGTTCATTCGCTGTTGTTTGATTTTATCCGGAATATCATCTTTATAATGAATGGCTGAATAAGTTTTTTCTTCTTCCGAATAAGTAAACGCACCCAAGCGTTCGAAACGCATTGTTTTTACAAAATCCAACAAATCTTCAAAATCTTTTTCGGTTTCTCCCGGATGTCCCACCATCAGAGTTGTTCGAAGATATATTCCCGGAACTTCATCTCTGATAGTATGAAGTAATTGAATGGTTTCATCTTTGGTGATATCCCGTTTCATTTTTTTCAGCATCGAATCACTGCTGTGTTGCAAAGCAATATCCAGATATTTACAAACATTAGACTTTTCACGCATTACTTTCAACAATTGCAAGGGGAAATGAGCCGGATAAGCATAGTGCAAACGAATCCATTCTACTCCTTTTATCTCTGAAATTCGATCTATCAATTCGGGAAGATTATATTTCCGGTAAAGGTCTTTCCCATAATAAGTCAAATCTTGAGCTATTAATTGAAATTCTTTTACACCTTGATTAACTAATGATTTTATTTCATTTTCAATGGTTTCGATACTTTTGGATTTATATTTACCGGTGATTAAAGGGATAGAACAATAAGCGCAAGTCCGGTTGCACCCTTCGGCTATTTTCAGATATGAATAATGAGCAGGAGTCGTGAGTATTCGCTCATTAGAGAGTTCCGGATGATACGATTTTCCCAAATCGGCAATAAGTTCTTTCCATTTGAATTTTCCGTAAAATTTATTGACCTCCGGAATAAGTTCTTTTAATTCATTTATATAACGCTCCGAAAGACATCCGATTACAAATAGTTTCTTAATTTGTTTGTTTTTACGGGCTGCAGCAAATTTAAGGATCATTCGGATCGATTCTTCTTTAGCTTCATTAATAAAACCACACGTATTGATTACGACAATATTACCGGAAGTATGTTGCGGATCATGAAAAACGGTATAACCGTTTGCTGCAAATTGGCGCATCAACAATTCCGAATCCACCAGATTTTTAGAGCAGCCCAATGTAATAATATCTACTTTATTATTTCTCATCAGTTACCAAATAAGGAATCAACAAACTCCCTTTTCCTGAAAATTTGCAAATCGTCTAAACCTTCTCCAATTCCGATATATTTTACCGGTATTTGCAACTGGTCTGAGATTCCTATTACTACGCCGCCCTTGGCTGTTCCGTCTAATTTGGTGATAGCTAACGCTGTAATTTCTGTTGCTTTGGAAAATTCTCTTGCTTGATTATATGCATTTTGTCCTGTAGAACCATCCAATATCAGCAACACTTCGTGAGGAGCATCAGGGACTACTTTTTTCATTACATTTTTAATTTTGGTCAGTTCGTTCATCAAGTTGATTTTGTTGTGAAGACGTCCTGCCGTATCAATAATTACCACATCTGCATTATTTGCCATAGCGGAATTTAAGGTGTCATAAGCGACGGAAGCCGGGTCGGCGCCCATTTTTTGTTTCACAATATTTACTCCTATGCGTTCACTCCAAATACCTAATTGTTCAACGGCAGCTGCACGAAAGGTATCGGCAGCGCCCAGAAACACTTTCTTCCCCGCTTTTTTGAAATGATAAGCCAATTTACCGATGGTAGTTGTTTTACCTACGCCATTAACGCCTACGACCATCATAACGTATGGTTTCATTTCTTTAGGAACTTCAAAATCCTCCAATTCTTCCATTTTGTTATCTTGCAATAAGGAGGCTATTTCGTCTCTTAAAATATTTGTTAATTCGCCGGTATCAACATATTTATCCTTTGCTATCCGGTTTTCAATCCGTTGAATAATTTTCAATGTAGTTTCGACACCTACATCCGAAGTCACCAATACTTCTTCCAGATTATCAAGTACATCTTCATCTACTTTGGATTTACCGGCTACAGCCCGTGCGATTTTACCGAATACGTTTTCTTTGGTTTTTGATAAACCTTTGTTCAGATTTTCTTTTTTGTCTTTAGAGAAAAAATTTAAAATGCTCATAAATAAAATTATGAATTATGAATTATCTGTATTTTGCAAAGATATGAAAAAAGGTCATATAAAAAAAACTTCCTCCCGATATAAAAATCAAAAGGAAATTTTCTATAATTAAAAAATAAAAGTAATTCTTAATTTACAGTTTTTATTTTCTATTTTTCACTTACTTAAAGTATTCTTTTACAGCTTCATTCGGAATCATTTCCTCTCTGAAGATATAGGCTCCTGTTTGGGGAGACTTAACCATTTTTATTACTTTAGAATAAGAACGGCCTTCGGATTTTTCACGATATCCTGCAACGGTTTTCTTTGCCATAGTTTAATTAATTTTACTTGATTTCTTTATGAACGGTCATTCTCTTCAGGATAGGATTGTATTTTTTTCGTTCCAATCTACCTGTAGTATTCTTTCTGTTTTTTGTAGTAATATAGCGAGAGGTGCCCGGCATACCACTTTCTTTGTGTTCTGTACATTCCAAAATCACTTGTACTCTATTTCCTTTTGCTTTTTTTGCCATTTTTAAAGTCTCCTACATTTTTATACATTTATAAAACCTTTTTCAACTGCTTGTTTAATCGCAGCATCCAATCCCACTTTATTAATGGTGCGTAAGCCGTTGGCGGAAATATGAAGGCTTACCCAGCAATCTTGCTCTACCCAATAAAATTTTTTTGTAAACAAGTTGACATCAAATTTTCTTTTCGTTCTGCGGTTTGAATGCGAAACATTGTTGCCAACCATTGCTTTTTTTCCGGTAATTTGACAGATTTTCGACATCTTATTTTATTACTTTTTTTATTACTATCTCTTTGTTTATAAAGATTTTTTCAGAATCAGGGTGCAAAGATATGTATTAATTTTCTTTTATCCAAACTATTTTTGGAATAAAGTAAATATCCTTGTTATCTTTTCGATCAAGCTTGCGACTGAACTTCACAAAAATCAAAATCCACCGGAATTTGTCTCCTGAAAGCTTCTTTGAATGAGATAAGCGTTTCAGTACGAGCCAATCCCAAGCGTTGTAATTTAGAATGAATAATTTCCAAAAGATGTTCGTTATTTTTTGCAAAAAGTTTTATAAATAAATCGTATTGTCCTGTTGTATAATGACATTCCACTACTTCAGGAATCTTTTCCAAAGCGCTTACTACATCGCTGAATTGTTCCGGATTTTTTAAGAACAAACCCATGTAGGCTGATGTTTCATATCCTACTTTATTGTTATCGACAATAAACTCCGATCCTTTTAATATTCCTAAATTGGTTAGTTTTTGTATGCGTTGATGAATGGCAGCGCCGGAAACATTACAAACCCGCGCTACTTCCAAAAACGGAATACGTGCATTGCTAATAACCATTTTTAGTATTTTTTCGTCTAACTCGTCTAATTGATGATATCCCATACCTTATAACAGTTTATTTAAAATTTATTCGCAAATGTACATGAAATTTTTGACATTCCACACAGACCGATAAAAATATCAGATGAAATTTATAGGGGAAACACAATTAAATTATCTTTACCTTACAGATAATTTTCTGTGCGAGGGTATTAATGAAATGATTTTGAACGATGTCGGACAGGTTGTACAACAATGTTGGAATGAACAATCATATCTAACTGTTTTTAACCAGCAATGCGACAAATTGTCAGTCTTTCGCCATTGGCACAGTATTTGAAAATTTGCTTTACAAAAACTATTGTTTAATCATTAATATTAGGAGGACATAATTATGAACTTGATTAGAAGAAATCAAACGTGGTTGCCCGACGTATTTAGTGATTTGTTCAGTAACGACTGGATGCTAAGGGCAAATGCAACCGCACCGGCTATCAATGTTGTTGAATCCGAAAATGACTACAGGATTGAAGTGGCTGCTCCGGGGATGACCAAAGACGATTTTTGTGTACGCATTGATGACGACAATAACCTCGTTATCGCTATGGAGAAGAAAGCCGAAAATTCGGAGAAAAACGAAAATGCGCTCTACTTGCGTCGTGAATTTTCGTACAGTAAATTTGAACAAAAGATGCTTCTCCCCAAAAATGCGGACAAAGACAAAATCTCGGCAAAAATGGAGCACGGGGTACTGAATGTTTCTATCCCTAAAATGAATGAGGAAGACATCAAAAAGAATATGAAAATGATCGAGATTGCTTAACAGATAGCATGGAACAAAGAGAAAAAGCTGTTACAATAAGTAACAGCTTTTTTTGATGACTTTTCCGGATATTTTTCACTATTTTTGTGACATGAAAGAAAAAGAACGATTACTTGAAATTTGCGCCGACACTGTTTTCAATGCCTTAACGGCACAAGTGGCCGGCGCTCACCGGATTGAACTGTGCACCGGCCTTTCCGAAGGCGGCACAACGCCCTCGGTAGCGCAAATCAGGGAAGCGCGCAAAAGCCTGCGTATTCTGCTTTACGTGCTTATCAGGCCGCGTGGCGGCGACTTCCTCTACAGTGATTTGGAATGTGAAATCATGAAGGCCGACATTCATTTCTGCGGACAGGCCGGATGCGACGGCGTGGTCATCGGGATGCTGCGCCCCAATGGAACGGTCGATGCGGAACGCTGTCGCGCATTAATAGCCGTTGCCCGCCAATACGGCATGGGCGTTACGTTTCACCGCGCGTTCGACCGGAGCAACGATCTCTTTCAAGCCATGGAAGACGTCATTGCATTGGGTTGCGACCGCATCCTCACCTCGGGCGGCTATGCCACGGCCATCGAAGGGGCGGATGTGATCAGGCAATTGATTGAAAAGGCAGCCGGCCGCATCGTCATTATGCCCGGCTCTGGAATTACGCCCGACAACGCCGGCGAACTCATCCGCACAACCGGCTTGAAGGAAATGCACGGCACCTTCCGCAGCCGGAAGGCAAGCGCCATGCAATACAAAAATGCGAAAATGAACCGTCAGAAAGACGAATACAGCTTGATGCTGGCGGATGCGGAAAAAATTAAGGCCGTGTTGGAATGTATGAATAATTACTGTAGATGAAAAATATATCATTTCTTATTTTGGCTGCAGGCGTGGCATTGTCCCTTGTGTCGTGCGAAAAGGAAAATCATTTCCTGAAAGAAGAAACGTACCGTAAACAGGTGCAGGAGCAATTTGAAAAACGAAAAGTGGAAGCACAGCACCGCCGCGATGCGCTGTTTTCCGTCTTTGAGAAGG
>JAIRLY010000106.1 GCA_031259075.1 Dysgonamonadaceae bacterium
ATAAAAAGGAAGTACTGTTTGTATATTTGCGATTGCAACAAATTAGGGAATGGTTGTTGAAATACAATGTCGGGACGTCATACCCTGTAATCAAAGATGAAGACATATTGGATTTACCTGTTCCAATCATTGCTCCTGCTGTTCAAACCGAAATCGCCGCATTAATCAAAAAAAGTTTCTACCTTTGCGGAGAAAGCGAACGGTTATTAAACGAGGCTAAAGATATGGTGGAAAAGGAAATAGAAAAATAAATATTAATTAAATAAAATGTACAATGTTATGGCAAAAATTGACACAAGTTTATTAGAGATAAACAAAATTGTTATTCACGATGTTCCCAAACACAAAATGGGCGATACAAGTATTCTACCAATATTCAGCGAACGCGAAAGTGAAATCTCTGATGTATTAAGAATTCTCTTTAAAGAAAAAATTAATTCTGCTTTACAGAAACATACGGCTTTTCGAATTAGTTATGATACTCAAAGTAATTCTCCTGTTCCTTTGTTTATTTCAAAAATAATGCAAAATGAAGATGATTTTATTTCTTTATCAAAACAAATAACTCAACATTTATACGATATACAAAAAGGGAATAACTCTGCGGGTATTGTAATGATTATAATGGGAATTATAAAACAACACCCAATTTGTGTTATATTGAAATTAGAACGCGATAAAGGCGCGCAGTTGAAATTAGATACTGTAACAAAAACGTTCAATGCTACTGAAATAGAAGACTTAATGCTAACTGAAAAGAGCAGAATGTACAAAGTTGCATTGCTTGTTAATCAATCTGATTTTGATGTGCAATTTGACGGAATGATATTTGATTTTCAGAATAATATCAACAATAAAAAAGATTTAAATACTTTCTTTATGGGCGATTTTTTAGGTTGTAAACCTTTTCAGGACCCCCGAACTACAACGAAAAAATTTTATGAATTGACATACGCATTCATAGACACGATCGAAGACCCTATTATTAAAACCAAATATTTTACCGATTTAAATTCCTATTTACAAAAAAATCAATCTACAATCTGTCCCGAAGAATTTGTACAAGATTATTTTCAGGAAACACAACACAAGAACGATTACAAAATATTTTTAACTCAAAAAGAATTTTTGTTTGAAAGTTTTGTCAAAGATACAGACCTTATTAATGCTAAAATCAAAAAATTATCCATTGATTTTGTGAATGGGATAAGCATTGTAGGGACAAATGGTGTTTTAGATGATAGAGTAAAATTAACAACTCTTGATGACGGTGAACACAAAGCAGAAATAAAATCAAAAATCAAAAAGGTAAAATAAATGATTGATATTCAATCAATATGTAATAAATGGACAAAAGAAGAACCTAATTATAAAGAATTAGGTAGAATTGTTGTTGATTTTTTGAAAGATAAATTGACAAAATTTGAAATGTTGCCTGAAATTACCTGCCGCACAAAAGAATTATTTAGTATCATTAAAAAAATCAAGAAAAAACAAAAAGACAAAGAAAAAACATATTCTTTTGAGAGCTTGACAGATAAATTAGGTGTTCGTATAATATGCCCATTTTTGAGTGATTTAGATATAGTAGATACATTTATTACGGAAAACTTTCAAGTTCATAAGATTGAAAAGAAAAAAGATAAAATAGATTTTGATAAACTTGATTATCAATCCAATCATTATGATGTATCAATAAAATACTCTATATCCGAATTTGCGGCATTTTCGCAATTTCAAAATATGATTTTCGAGATACAAGTAAGAACTTTAAATCAGCATACGTGGGCTAATTCGGCACATATTTTATTTTACAAACAAGATATTGATATGCCCGATGATGTTAAACGAAAAATATATCGGTTATTATCAATATATGAAATCGCAGACGAAGAATTTGCACTTGTCAATAAATATTTGCAAGAACAACCCGATAATTTCTTATATACTATTTTGAGAAAACTTGAGGGCAAAATATATAAATACGCTAAAATAGATTTTGATAGGGAATTATCAGTTGAGAATATTAGAACTTTATGTAGCTTTTTGACAACAAATGAACAAAATAGCATTAACCAAAACATTGAGAAATTTATTTTAGAGAATAATGATAAAATAGAACATATTTTTAATGAATATAAATCTCGTTTTTATGAAATACCTTTTTTGACTCAACCTGAAGTTTTTATAATTTGGTTTGGATTAGAGAATTTTGAGTTTTCAATAAAAGATAATTGGAGTATTTATTTTGATGAGTTTGAATTAGAACAAATACAGTCCATTTGGGGCTGTCAAATAAATTAAAATTATGATTGATATTATTAAAACAAATATTAGAAATGTTGCCATTCACAAAGTTGGCAATAAACACGATGAGGATTTATTGCAATTTGCAAAAACCGAAATAGACATTATCAATCCTTTAATCAGGGAATTGCTTGTGAAATATTTTTTGTTTCCTTTCAAATCTCCCGAATACTTCAATTTTTATCACGACATTGATATAAACATGAACGAAGTATTTGTATGTGTGAGTAAGATTTTCGACAACCCCGAAACTCTTTTGGAACAATCCGTAAACCTTGCCAAACATTTGTATGAGCAAAGCGTTCACCCCCAAATTAAGGGGGGCGAGTTTTACACCGTCTATTTCAAAGACTGCATTATTGACGGCGAAACGGTAGATGCTGTCGGCTTGTTCAAATCGGAAAATAAGGACATTTTTCTAAAAGTGTTTCCGTCGGGAGAAGGTTTTGAAATCGAGAGCGAAAAAGGAATTAATATCAACAAATTAGACAAAGGCTGTTTGATATTCAACACCGAACGGGAAAACGGATATATTGTTGCCGTAGTGGACAATACCAACAAAGGCGCGGATGCACAATATTGGATAGATGATTTCCTGCATATTCGCCAGCGCCACGACGGTTATTACAATACGCAGCAGGCATTATCGCTTTGTAAAAACTTTGTCAAAGAAGAATTGCCGCAACGGTTTGAAGTTTCCAAAGTCGACCAAATAGACCTGTTAAATAAATCCGTGCAGTTCTTCAAAGAAAAAGATAATTTCAACATGGAAGAATTTACTAACGAAGTAATAGGACAACCTGACATGATTGAAACTTTCAATCAATTCAAATCCAATTATCAAAGGGAATATGAATTGGAACTTGCCGACAATTTTACGATTTCCGACAACGCCGTAAAAAAGCAGGCGCGTATATTTAAAAGCGTCATCAAGTTAGACAAGAATTTCCATATCTACGTACACGGCAACCACAATCTGATAGAACAGGGCTCGGACGAAAACGGTAAATTCTATAAAATCTATTATCAGGAAGAAAATTAAATATGCCCTACAATCCCGACATCCATCATCGCCGCAGCATTCGCCTGAAAGGATACGATTATTCGCAGGCGGGATTGTATTTTGTAACAATATGCGTACAAAACAAGGAATGTGTGTTTGGTGAAATCGTTGATGGGAAAATGAATTTATCTCCATTGGGAATTATTGTTGATGTGTTGTGGCACGAAATAAAAAATCATGCAAATAATATTGATTTGTGTGAATATACGGTAATGCCCAATCATATACACGGGATAATCATGTTATTGGGCGATGATAACACCAATATTGAAATGCGGTGCGATGGCGACGGTAATGGTAATGGCGATGGCGATGGCGGTGTAGGGGCAAGGCATGCCTTGCCCCTACGACGACGCCCCAACAACGCCTCGACGAACATCCCGAACGAATGGGGCAAACGGAACAATCAACACAATCGCGGTTTCAAAATCAGGGCAAAAATACGTTATCATCCATTGTCGGTTCATACAAATCTACCGTGTCGAAACACGCACATCGATTGGGTTTGATGTTTTCGTGGCAACGCAATTATCACGAACACATCATCCGAAACGAACAGGAATATCAAAACATTTCCAATTACATCATTCATAATCCTGAAACATGGCAGGATGATAAATTCTATTATCAGGAAGAAAATTAAAAGTAAACTGTTTCTGAATGTTTCTGACACACAAAGTTCTGATAATTAAATAAAAATAGAATCTGTCAATGAAAAAACAACATGTATAAAATAATCGCCTTAACTATGCATATGGAAAACGATATGTATAGAAAATCGCCATTTTCTATACATGTTGTTTCAAGAATAACAAATTTCCATATCTACGCACACGGCAACCGAAACCTCATCG
>JAIRLY010000152.1 GCA_031259075.1 Dysgonamonadaceae bacterium
AGACGATTACCGCTTTATAAATTGGAAAGCAACAGCAAGGAAAGGTAAGTTAATGGCCAACGTTTTTCAGGATGAAAGAGAACAAAACGTATATTGCTTGATTGACAAAGGGCGCACCACAGTCGTGTTCGGAAGAAAATCAAGTTAGTGTACCTTCCATTATAGGTCTTTAGTTTAGGGCGCCGGTAAATTTAATTTTTCCATTTTTTTCAAGTCACCACCGGTTTGAATGACCACAATGGCCATGATGATTGCTTGCAGTTCGATTTCGATTCTTCTTTTAGCCGTCCTGTAACCAATTTGATTTTCTTGCTTATAAATCATTATTAGCATGGCTACAATCAAAGTCATGTATAAAACGATCTGGATACCATTGGTGTTTAGTGAAAGGAAATGACTGAAATTCAATTCCTGTTTCAGGAAACGAAAAAAGACTTCAATATCCCACCGCCGACGATACATTTGTGCTATCGTTTCTGCCTGCAGATTTAATATATTCGTTATTAAAAGTATATCTTCTTTTCCATTCTCAGGACGAAAACGAATGACACGGAAAACCTCCTCTGTCAATACTTGACGCTGAACCGGCTTTCCATTCCTGCCAATGGTTGATGCCTTTTTATATAATCGAACCAAAGCATCCTGTTTTAATTCGCCTCCCAAAAACTTCTTGAAAGTCAAATCAAATGACTTGACTACTTCCAATTTCCGGTTTTCCATCAACCGGCCTACAAATAACAATCCTTTCTTTGCTTTCATTCGCCTGAATGAATCGGCAGAGGATTGACCCCGGTCAAATATATAAACCCGCGCATGATGTTCATTTTGCTTGAAATGGCTTAGCACGTTTTCCGGCAAAGCTAAGGATTCACTGGCGTAACTTTCATCGGTATGCACTCTGGCACAGCTTCCATACATCCCGTCGAAGTTGATGGTGTACTTTACCATCTTTTTTTTCTTATACTCATTGCCGCAGGTCATGCCTTCCCGTAACTTATTCGATGCCTCTGAAACCAGGGTACTGTCAACCCTTTGAAGTTCCATGCCTGCTATCTTACCGGTCGGATAAAGATTCGAATATCTTTGATAGACACTGTCGTATATTTGCTTGAAATAATTAACATTCATTACCGATAACCGATCGGATAAAGAACTGTGGGAGATATGCTGTTTCCGGGTTTCTATATAAAACAATGTCCGAAAATGAGGTGAAGCGTACAAATCCGCCAAGCCGCGCTGTCCTAGTTTATCCACTGTCAATATTGCATAAAACAACAGATTGAACATTAATTTCCCATAGAGTACCTTCGTATAATAATCTACTTGTGTGGCTTGCGAAATTTCCTTGAATATATCATCCGGTATCAGTCGTAATAACTCGGATAATGCCAGTTTATGTTGGGTAAATATTGCCATTGATTTTTACTGTTTCTTACTAAACGGCATTCACTTTATTTTAGTATTTAAAATATGTTAAAAAGCCACTCCCTTATTTTTTGAGATTTTTCTTCCGAACACGACTGGGGGCGGTCCTTGATCTGTCTCAATCGGAAAAATTAGGCTTCTTGTTGCCTCAAGTCTTCCTGACGAATGTCTCGGATTGGCAGTTGTCCGGCAACGAAGTCAACGGAAAAGGGATGATGATTTACAACACGAATGAAAATGTGGACGAAGGTAACGGTGAAGGGATTTATGTATGGAAAGGCCAATGGGTCTTTGTGCAATCCTTGAGCGGCAATTTGTCTTGTTCCGGTTTGCCGGAGATAATCTCGACAAGCACCCTCAATGTTTCCGGTCCTGCCTATGATTGGATAGCTCCGGAGTTGACGGTAACAATCGACGACAAGGGTGATAGTGGATTGACTTATAAATGGCAACAGTCTGCCGACGGTTCGACGGGATGGGCTACAGCAAGCGGTGAAGCTGCTTTCGCTTCTTATTCCGTCCCAAACAGCACAGATGGTACGTTTTATTACCGGAACATCGTCAAAAACGCTTGCGGAACGAAAATCTCGCCTGTGTTTACGGTAACGATTACTCCTTGTGACGACGTTCCGTATATTACCTCTCCGGCGGGTGATGAAACGAAAATCATCAAAGTGGGCGAGGCGCTTCCTGCATTGTCGGTTACCGTCGAGACTGATAACACTACTCCGGATTACCAATGGTACAGTTCTACCGACAAAATAACATGGATTCTCATAACGAATGCAACAAATTCCAGTTACATCGTCCCTGTTGATGCCGGCAGTACTACTTATTATCGTTGCGTAGCGTCTACGGATTGCAGTGTTTCTTCACCGGTGTTTACGGTCTATGTTTGTGACTCTTATGTAGAGGATGCGGAAAATAATTTGTACAGTACGGGAGACTTCGGCAGCGCCGGAATATGGATGACGATGAACTTGCGTACAAAAGGTTCGTTAATTGCGAATGGCACCCCCGGTTCGGATCTGTCTGCAAAATATTATTGGTATCCGGGGCAAGATACAAATCTACCTGCAAATCAGGCCGATGATATATTGGACTCTCATCCGGAATACGGATTGTTATATACTTGGGCTGCTGCAACAGACCGTACGGGAATTACAACTAACGAAGGACAAGGCCAGCCCGCTGAAGCCGGATCGAATAATATTCAGGGCATCTGCCCAACCGGCTGGCATATACCGAGTGATCGCGAGTGGAACGAGTTGGAGAAAGAGATCGCAAATAGTGTAGAAGGAACGTATGGCACAGGAACTACTACGTCATGGGACAGTAGTTGGGAAACCGCTATGGAGCATTGGCGACCTGATTCAGGCGTGGGTCATGGTACGATCATGAAATCAGTTATGAGCGTTTCGAACTTCGCAACTAACGGTGGAAATAAATCATGCACAACGGGTGGTTTCGACGCCTTATTAGTGGGCCGCCAGTATCTGGATCAGATTGACGAGCACGGACATGTGGGATATCACTGGACCAGCAGTTCGGGCTTTACAGGTTCGGCCTATACACGCAACTTATGGCCGGAATATTCGGGGATGCTACGAGCCTGGGGCGGTAAGGTGAGTCAGCGTAGCGTGCGCTGCAAGCAAGACGTCAATTAGGTAATTTGTCAATGAATAATTCGCTATGTTAGATCTTTCATATAGAAAGGTTGGCAATAACAGATGAGGGTGGAGAACCTCCACCCTGATTGTTTAAATGTTATCTGGAAATATCTGCCGGTATTCCAAACCGAATATTCCCAAAAAGAATATGATTGTAAAGAAAAACAACCAGATTGTCCAATTTTTATACGAAAGAGTGAAAAAATGAGAAATCAAGAAAGATACGGGTATATATAAAATCAAAATCCATCCTTTTTCCCCGTTGTTTTGAAAAAGAAAAAATATAAAAATAAGAAACGCAAAAAAATACAGATAACTTAAAGTAGCCATAGCCCGTACTTTTTCCGCTACTCCCGACATAAAAATCTTTGCTCCGGAAAAAATGAACAGAATAGTTATAAATCCGGCGATTATCCATTCTTTCAGATTAAATTTGAATAAATAAATATTCCATGAATTATTGAAATCAGGAAAACTATCTAAGAAAATGCTCAAATCGTTTTTTAAAATACTCCATGTAAAAATGAATAAGTAAATCATAAAAAATCCAATTATACCGGCAAATAAGGTTCGAATGTTAAGGCTCCTAAATCTGTACATTCCGTACCAGAACAACGGGAAGAAAAATAATAAAGGAGTCCAAAGGAAACTTCCTAATGTTAGTAATATAGAAATATTAAAAATGTAGGCTTGAGATTCCGTTTTTTGATAGGTAGCAAATAAAAAGAAAAGGCAGAAAACAATAATCAATGCAGAAATACTCCCTTTTATGTCGTAAAAAAGCAGAGGTTCCGTTCCTGTAAATAATAAATAAAAAAAAGCCGGAAGTAAAGTTCGCTGCCTGATAATCACAAATGTTGTGTTGAGATATAAAAGAGAAATCGCAATGATAATTTGAATAATGGTAATACCCCACAAAGTAGCAGATGTCCGATTTTCATTTCCCAGAAGCCGCAATACAATAAAAACAATAATGGAGAGAATTAATGGAAACCGATTGGAAACGAAACTTTTATGTATTTTTTTTATATCCATAGATCCATTCCGATGTCTTTACGATAATATTTTCCTTCAAAATTAATAATTTCTACATTCTTAAATGACTGATTCATGGCTTCATCTTTGTTTTTTCCATACGAACTAACAGCAATAACCCTGCCGCCGTTAGTCAGAATATTATTTCCTTTTTCTATTGTTCCGGCATGAAACAGGATGCTATTTTTTACATTTTGCAAACCGTCAATTTTTTTTCCTTTCTCGTAATTTCCCGGATAGCCTCCGGAAACCAACATAACTGTTACTGCACTTTGTTCGTTGAATATCAATTCTTTATCCGAAAGATTTCCACAGGCTACACCTTCCAGTAAATCTACGAAATCCGATTGTATTCGAAGCATCACGACTTCGGTTTCAGGGTCGCCCATTCGACAATTGTATTCGATAACCATTGGTTCATTTTTTACCTTAATTAGTCCGATAAAGATAAATCCTTTGTAATCAATATTTTCTTCCTTCAGTCCTTCAATGGTTGGGATAATAATACGTTCCTCCACTTTTTTCATAAATTCCTTATCGACGAACGGAACGGGACTTACAGCTCCCATACCGCCGGTGTTTAAACCGGTATCTCCTTCTCCAATTCGTTTATAATCTTTGGCTTCGGGAAGAATCTTGTAATTTCGACCGTCCGTCATTACGAATACCGAACACTCGACACCGGAAAGAAATTCTTCGATGACAACAATTTCGCCGGCTTTTCCAAAACTGCCATTTAACATGTTTTTTAGTTCTTTCTCCGCTTTTTCCTGATTGTCGATAATCAATACGCCCTTGCCTGCGGCTAATCCATCAGCTTTTAAAACGTAAGGAGCAGTCATCGTTTTAAGAAATTCAATTCCATCGGATAAATTATTTTTGGCTACACTTTTGTATTTTGCGGTTGGAATGTGATGGCGCATCATAAACGCTTTGGCAAAATCCTTACTACCTTCTATTTGAGCGCCCCGTAACGAAGGTCCAATGACAGGAATGTGCATCAAATCCATATCTTCCTTGAAGAAATCGTAAATACCTTTTACTAAGGGATCTTCGGGACCTACAACTACCATCGAAATGCCGTGTCCCAAAGCAAATTTTTTTAATGCCTCGAAATCGGTAGCCGGAATAGCTACATTGACGCCTATCTCCGCTGTTCCTGCATTTCCGGGAGCAATATACAATTTATCTATTTTCGGACTTTGTTTTATTTTCCAAGCCAGCGCATGTTCTCTGCCTCCCGAACCTAATAGTAAAATATTCATTGTTTTTGTTGAGCTTTTAATTTTTATTTCAGATAATCTTCAAAATATCTTGTGATTTTCTCATGCAAATGGACTCTGTCTTGCCCTCTCATGTTATGTTCCTGTCCCGGATATACAAAATAATCGGGATAAGTTCCGGCAGCGATGCACGCTTTTAAGAATGAAAGGCTATTTTGCCATACAACTGTAGAATCTTCATCGCCGTGAATGAGTAACAATCGCCCGTTTAGGCGACCGGCGTAATTATTCATATTACATTCTTCATAACCTTCCGGATTTTCTTGAGGATGATCCATGTATCGTTCCCCGTACATTACTTCGTAATATTTCCAATCAATAACAGGGCCTCCGGCAACTCCTACTTTGAAAATTTCAGGATGACACAACATTAGATTGGTCGTTATGAATCCACCGTAACTCCATCCGTGAACGCCTATTCTATCCAAATCCACGTAAGGCAAGGATTGTAGAAATTCAATTCCTTGCATTTGGTCGGCAACTTCACTTATTCCTAATTGACGATGAATGACGCTCTCAAATTCAAAACCACGGTTGGATGTTCCACGATTATCCATTGTAAAAACGACATATCCTTTTTGCGCCATATAAATATCCCAGCCACGAACAGCTCCCAGCCACGAATTTACAACCATCTGACTGTGAGGGCCTCCGTAAACATAGACAATTACCGGATATTTTTTAGCAGCGTCGAAATCAACCGGCTTTACCAACCGATAGTATAAATCGGTTTTTCCATCGGCGGCTTTTAAAGATCCTAAGCTAATTTCAGGTAAAGCGTATCCTGCATAAGTGTTTTTTGCCGTTTGTAATCTTTTAATTTGAGCTTTACCGGTCGATATCAAATCAATATTCAAAGGAGTAGTCTTGTTGGAATAACGATCCAAAATGTATTTTCCGGAAGCGCTTAACCGGGGACGGTGAACTCCCGGTTCGACTGTTAATTGTGTTTTCTTCCCGCTTTTTAAATGAATTTTATAAACCTGAAACTCAATCGGATTCAATTCATTAGATACAACAAATACATTTCTTTCCTCTTTATCCAAACCGACGACTTCTGTTACATCATATTCTCCTGAAGTCAGTTGTTTCAGAAGTTCCCCCTCGGTATTGTACAAATACAAATGATTGTAACCGTCTTTTCTGCTTTGCCATATAAATTGATCGGGCTTGTTCTTCAGAAATAACAGTGGGTTTTGAGGTTCGACATATTTATCATTCTTTTCTTCCAATAAAGTTTGTATTTTATCCCCTGTTTCAATGGAATATTGATTTAATTGAAGGTGATTTTGCTCCCTGTTCAATTCGGCAATATAAATGTATTTCTCGTTGGGATTCCATGAAATATTGGTTAAATAATGATCTTTAGGAGTTCCGGTTTTTAAATAGATCGTCTTTTTTGATAAAAGAGAATAAACGCCTACCGTTACTTCATGACTATTCATTCCGGCCATCGGATATTTGATGTTTTTAAGTTTCGCTTCGCGGGCTGAGATATCCACTAAAGGATAATCTTCTACCATTGATTCGTCCATTCGGTAAAAAGCCAGATAACGACTGTCCGGCGACCAGAAAGTTCCTTTTTCAATGCCAAATTCGTTGCGGTGTACCGCTTTTCCGTAAACAATATTTTTGTTTGAATCTTCGGCCACAACAAAAGAGCGACCTTCATTATCCATAATATACAGATTATTATCAATTGTATATGCAACCGTTTTATTGTCGGCGGAATAGTCGATATTTTCCCAATTTTTTTCTTTTTTTACTTCGTTTTCTTCTACGGAAAAAATTTCTTTTTTGTCCGGATAAACCGGATCAGCAATAAGTGTTTCCTTGTTATTGGAAAAAATCAAGTTGTCCTCATGCCATTTCACGTCATATTCGGTTTTAGGCGTAAATTGAGAATAGGTACTCCCTCCGGATATCAAATCTTCCAATGTAAATTGTTTTTCTTGAGCGTAATTCTCCATATTAATCAAGAAAAAAATAACGATATAAATCCATTTTTCCATTACCTTTTAAATTCTTTATGTTTACCACTAAAAATTTGATATTGACGATATTCACATTCTAAAGCGCCATTTATTAACTTCTGTTTGGAAGTTGGTTTCAATCCTATTTTATCAAAGCCTTCCCGGAAAGATGAAATAATCCATGCCTCATATCCGGTAAAAACATGTTTCAATCTTTCGCCTATTGTGGAATAGATTTGTGCCAAATCGTGAGGATTCAAACGTTCACCATAAGGAGGATTTGTAACTAAAATGCCTTTTTCGGGCGCCTCATTCATTTGGTGGAAAGGTAATACTTTCAATTCGACGTATTTAGACAGTCCTGCATTTTTTACATTTTTCGTAGCGGCGCTAATTGCTTTGGATGAAATATCCGATCCGTAAGCTTTGAATTTGAACTCTTTTTCATGCGTATCGTCTGTACTGATGCTTTCAAATAAGTCTTTATCAAAATCGTCCCATTTTTCAAAAGCGTACTTACTGCGAAAAATGCCGGGGGCAATGTTTAATGCGATCAAAATCGCCTCAATGAGTAAAGTGCCTGAACCGCACATCGGATCTACAAAATTACTTTCGCCTTTCCAACCGGTTTTCAGAATCATCCCTGCTGCCAAAACTTCGTTTAAAGGAGCTTCCGTTTCTTCCGTCCGGTAACCTCTTTTGTGTAGTGATTCGCCCGAACTGTCCAACGAAATCGTACAGTCCGTATGTGAAATATGGATATGCAATTGCAAATCGGGATTGTTGATCCGCACGGAAGGACGGGGTAATTCTTTTTCCGTAAACCAGTCCACAATAGCGTCTTTGACACGATAAGCTACAAATTTGGAATGGGTAAAGATTTCCGAATGTACCACTGCATCAACAGCAAAAGTTTTTTTCAACGGAATGTATTTTATCCAATCTATCTTTTTTATTTGTTCATATACCTCGTCCGGATTTTTCGTCTTAAATGTTGCAATTGGTTTTAAAATACGTAGAGCGGTTCTGCAATAAAAATTGGCTTTATAAAGTATTTCTTTATTTCCCGAAAAAGAAACCATTCTCCTGCCGATTTGGATATCATTTGCACCTAATTCTATCAATTCTTCGGCTAAAATTTCTTCCAGACCATAGAGTGTTTTTGCGATTATTTCAAAAGAATTAGCCATATTGGAAACAATAGAATTATTTTTTTATTCTTTCATTTTTGTATTCTCTTTCCGGAACAATAAAGGTTCCTCTTCCCGTATTAACATCTGAAGCGCAAGTAATAATTACCTCTTTCACTCCGGCGGCAATGGCATTAAAAGCATTTTCCAGTTTAGGAATCATCCCATCTTTGATAATTCCTGTTTCTTTGTACCGGTTAAATTCTTCTTTGTCAATTGATTTAATAACGCTATCCTCATCTTTTTCATCTCTCAAAACGCCTTTTTTCTCGAAACAGTAAATCAGTCTTACATTGAAGCTATATGCCAATGCTTTCGCAATTTCGCCGGCAATGGTATCGGCGTTGGTATTGAGTAACTGTCCATATCCGTCATGTGTTATCGGCGCTATAACAGGAACAAAATTTTGATTAAGGAGTTCGTTCAGTACGGGTGCATTCGTTTCTTTCACATCGCCGACGTAGCCGTAATCAATGTCTTTCACCTGCCTCTTCATGGATAACATCAAATTCATATCCGCTCCCGTTAGTCCGATAGCGTCTAAACTCAAGGCCTGCATTTGAGCGACAATGTTTTTGTTGATTAAACCGGCATAAACCATCGTTACTACTTTCAATGTTTCGGCATCGGTGATCCTTCTCCCTTCATTCATTTGGCTTTCAATGCCAAGTTTTTCAGCAATTCGAGTTGCTAACCGTCCTCCTCCATGAACAAAGATTTTATGTCCCGCTATTAAAGAAAAATCTTTCAACAAGGCTTTTAATAACTCCGGTTCTTCAACTACCTTTCCGCCGGCTTTTACGATTGTTAATTGGTTCATAAATTAATATACGCCATTTTTTGTAGTTTATGAACACAAAGATAGATAAAATTTCTTACTTACAAGTCCTGATTATGCTAAAATAAATTTTTGTTTGTATTTTGCCGTTACATGTTTGAAAAACGGATTTAGCTCACTTAATAAAGGCATTATCGTTTTTTTTATTATCGTACTCCCGGAAAGTAGCCGTTGCGTGCAAAGCCGCCAAAGTTCCTATTTTATACAAGTCGAACAAAAAGAGAGACGGATAACGACCACACAGATTCATCTTTATCAAGGGTTTGAATATAAAGAAGAAAATAGCCGACAGAGGGAGCAGGTGCATTTTTTCCAAAATATTTTTTATTCGAATCAAAGAAGAATGTTCTACGGAAAACGGGTATTTTTCCCATAAAATTTTATCTATTTTCCGAAGGTTGATAAGAGCATTTTCCGTTTTGCCAATAAAGACGTCTGAATCTTCCAATCCTAAATGTATCAAAGGATTATCAATTTGTTGTATATCGAAACTTTGTTCTTTTAATTGAATGCCGAACAAAGTATCCTCATGCCCATAGCCGGTCAAATCTTCATTGAAAGGATTTTTTTCTAAAAGCGGTTTATAAATAAGGAAATTGCATGTCATAAAACCGAAATTGGACTTTTTTACTCTTTTTTCTGCCGAAAAAACCTCTCTTTTTACTCCATATTTCCAATGAAGACGTTTTTTACCATGAGGTTGCCGCTCTTCATAAATCCGTCCACCGGAACAAATAATATCCGGTTTGAAATAAGGGATATAGCGATTGATATAGTCGTCGGAAGAAACCGCAGAATCGCAATCCATAAAAATTAAATAAGGATACTTTGCTTGCTTGCCCAACAGGTTGCGAATTCGGGAACGTCCAACATTTTCCGGTAACTGGATATATTGCAGATGAGGCAAATGAATAGCGGAATTTTTTTCTCGGTATTCTTCTTCAGAGGCGTCGTCCATCAAAAGAATCTCAAACGGTAAGCCAACTTGCATAGCTTGCCGGTGCAAGGAATATACCAAATCGCCAACATCATAATTATATACCGGAATACAAATAGTGAACATGCGAATTAAAAATTAAATTTTCTTTGTTAAAATTATAAGTAACAAATATAGAAAGTCTTTTTTTCAAAAGCAAATTGAACGGCGAATCAAAATCATAATAATTCGATGGGTGCTCTTTTTTGTATCCTGTTCATTCAAATCGAATCGTTTTTGCAGGCGATATTTTTGCCACAAAATACGACGGACCGGTCAACATAAGGAGCGTCACTGCAAGCGTTCCGATATTAATTAAAAATAAAGACAGTATATTCAAGTCAACAGGAACTTCCGATACATAGTAAGTTACCGGATTTAATTTCAATATTCCAAAATATTTTTGAACGAAACAGATTGTCAAAGCAATTATGTTTCCCCAAAAAAGCCCTTTTCCTATCAAAAAGACGGATACATAAAGAAATATTTTACGAATACTTGTATTGTTTTCACCTAATGCTTTTAAAATTCCAATCATATTGGCCTGTTCCAAAATGATAATGAGCAATCCGGATATCATGGAAAATCCGGCAACCAGCACCATCAATAATAAAATAACTGCCACATTCATATTTAATACATCCAACCACGCAAAAATCAAAGGATTAATTTGTTTGACAGAACGCGCATAATAATGATTCCCTAATCGATCGGTTTGAACAGCCGTCGCATAATAAACCGCTTCAAGTGTTTGATCCAACTTATCATATTCTTTCACAAGAATTTCCAATCCACTGACCATATCGTCTTCCCAATTATTCAATCGACGGATTTGTTTAATATCCGCTAAAATAAATAATTGATCGTAATCGACAAAATTGGTTTGATAAATACCTGAAATATGAAATTTCCTTGCTCGAACCGGCTCTTGAATGAAATAAGAAATAAATGAGTCGCCGGTTTTCAAATTCAGTTTATCCGCAATATTTTGGGATATTAAGACATCCGTACAAAGCGAATCCGGATGAATATTCAGTATCTTCCCTTCTATCAGGTTTTCTTTAAAAAAATTCCATTCAAAATTTTCATCTATCCCTTTTAGAATGATTCCTTGAAAGTTATCTTCCGTTTTGATTATCGCCGGTTTAGTTGCAAATTTTTGAATACGCTCAACTGTTGGAATGGCTTCTATTTCGGTCAATAAAGTATCGTTGATTGCAACAGGATGCATCTCATAAGAAGTATTGCTATCGAAATGGGTTATTTGTATATGCGAGCCAAATCCGATTACTTTATTTCGGACTTCTTTTTTAAATCCGACAACGATTGCTACCGAAAGAATCATCACAACTAATCCTAACGCGATACTAATCAGAGCAATGCGAATAGCGGGAGGAGAAATTTGTTTTTCGCCTTCTTTATTGAAATAGATTCGTTTCGCAATAAAAAATTCAAAATTCATTTTATTAAAATTTTATTGCGAATTTATAAAAAAAATCGTTACCAAACGAATAAAATGGCTAAAATCCGAATTTATACTATGCACGGGCATAACTTTGTTCAATAAAA
Organism: Dysgonamonadaceae bacterium; assembly: GCA_031259075.1. Classification (GTDB taxonomy): domain Bacteria; phylum Bacteroidota; class Bacteroidia; order Bacteroidales; family Azobacteroidaceae; genus Azobacteroides. Next base: position 11,960 of record JAIRLY010000152.1, read on the forward strand.
ACATGCGGCAATTGGCTTCGATTCCCCATAAGGGAATAATCTCAATAGAAAGGGACATCGCCCTCTTTCGCCAATAGTCCGTAGGACTTTAATAGCATCGTCATTTTCTATTCCCCTACGGGAATCGGGAGAGGGTGTACACGTCTTTCTATTGATATATATCGCCTACAGCGAATGCAGGGCGTTGACCGGTCGTGGTCGGAAGGCCGAAGGCTTTCAATATGAATAACCCCCAATGAAGCGAAGCGATTGGGGGTGAAGGCACGAAAGCGCGAAAGCGCGAAAGCACGAAAGCGCGAAAGCGCGAAAGCACGAAAGCGCGAAAGCACGAAAGCGCGAAAGCGCGAAAGCGCGAAAGCGCGAAAGCACGAAAGGCTTTCAGCCTTACTTTTAGTTTTTAGTTCTTAACTCTTAGTTCTTAGTTCTTAGTTCTTAGTTCTTAACTCTTAGTTCTTAGTTCTTAACTCTTGTCGAGTTAAGTGCCTCATAACATTCCGTCAGAAATGTATCGCTTGGTAGAAATGTAGAACAAAACCTCCCATACAGACGTTATAGAACTGTAATTTTTATATTGAAAAAGGTATCGTACAAATATTATTGAAAAAATTTTGTTTTGTATTCCAAAAAACGCTAATTTTGTCTTGTTAAGGTTTTCAGTCAATTCAACCATTACAAAAAGTTTGAGGATAAGGAGATAAGGATAAGGGGGTTTTGCGGCAAAATTGTTATTGGCGGCGCTTTTTCGGATGTATCCGAAGCAAGTATTGATAAATACGAATTAATTATTATACAAAATTTTATGAAGAGTTTGCGCATAAAATAATTAAGTTCCATAGAGCAGTACAAAGAGAATCTACTTTTCCGGAATTCGATCCGGATTTTCTATTACATCACGAAGTTCGAATCATGGATAAATAGATTCCTTTTTTAAAGAAAAAATTAAATGAAAAATAGAGTTTTCATCTTGATTAAACCGAAATTACAAAAAATTATAAGAAACATGTTTCCTGTACGAGGAAAAAATAACATTATTATTAACAAAGGTACTTTGTTCAATGTAAAATATGATATTATCGGAGATAATAATGTTATAGAAATTAGTAAAGGGGCAGTCTTATCAAATATGATGATTTTTATGCGAGGGAATAATCATCACTTAAAAATAGGTGAATATGTAAAATATAAAAGAGGAAGCGTGTGGTTTGAAGATGAGAATTGTGTAATAGAAATAGGAGAAAAAACAACGATAGAATCCGCTCATTTGGCAGTAACGGAACCAAAAAGAAAGATTATCATCGGATACGATTGTATGTTTTCAAATTCAATTGAATTTAGAACCGGCGATTCCCACAGCATCATTGATAACGAAACAAAAAAGAGAATTAATTTCGCGCAAGATATTATTGTTGGAAATCACGTATGGATTGGAGCTAATTCAATCATTTTGAAAGGAGCAAAAATAGGAGACAACAGTATCGTAGGTATCAATTCAATCGTTACGAAAGCATTTCCCAATAATTCTATTGTATCGGGAATCCCTGCAAAGGTGATAAAAGATAAAGTTGATTGGGTCAGAGAACGAATAAATTATTCGTAAAGCAGATACGGTTTTCTCTGCTGCATAAATCTTTCTATATCCGGTTGCCAGACCGCTTTAATCTCGTCGGCGGATTTACCTTCCAAAATCATTTTCCGAACATAATCAACGCCAATCAGATTTTGAAAAAACGGCGTAAAGATACCTTTACCCAACTGATTACAGGCGTCTATAATGTAATTGAGATTAATTCCGGCTTTCCAAATTTCTTCATCGGGAATATTCCGCAAGTCGACGCCAAAACATTTTGTATTCAAATAAGGCGGATTTTTAGCGCTTCGAATACTGCGGGGCGTAAAAGAAAAAGAATATGTTTTCATATCGGGACTGCCGTAAACCTGAAAAGGAAATGTTGTTCCTCGTCCTAAACTAACGGTAGTCCCTTCAAATAAACAGATCGACGGATACAGATAAACGGATTTCATATTGGGCAAGTTGGGAGAAGGCGGCACAGGCAATTGATACTTCACACGGTGCGTATAATTCTTACATTTAACCACTTGCAAATTACAGGTTCGTTTTTCGGGCAACCATTTTTCTCCATTTATCATTAGGGCAAGTTCGCCCAAAGTCATTCCATATACCACAGGGACAGGTAAATAACCGACTTCCGATTTATATTTCATATCCAAAACGGGACCATCCACATAAAATCCATTGGGATTGGGACGGTCGAGAATAAGCATTTTCCTGTTATTTTCGGCGCAAGCGTCCATGAGTTTATACATGGAAATATAATAAGTATAAAATCGTAAACCAACGTCTTGAATATCTACGACTACAATATCAATCTGCGACATGATTTTAGAGTCCGGTTTTCCGATTTTATTTTTATAAAGCGAATAAATAAAAATTCCGGTTTTACGATCCTTACCGTCAATCACTTTTTCGCCGGCGTCCACATCGCCGCGAAACCCGTGTTCAGGAGCGAAAATAACCACAATATTAAATTTCAGGCGATGCAATAAATCAACGATATGTTCTCTTCCCGCCATTCCGGTATGATTGGTGAAAATTGCAATCCGTTTTTCCTTCAATAATGGAAAATACTCGGAAAAGGACTCCGCTCCGACTTGCACCGGCGAACAGTTATCTTGCGACTGAAGATTTATCAAGCAAAGAAAGGTGAATATCAAAGAAATGAACAGTTTCACACCGGCGTCAAAATATATAAAAATGAACTCTTACAGATATTTTCCTCCGTACTTTATATTCACATCGGCAACAAATTGTTTGATTCGTTGCTCTTCCGATTTCTTACAGATCAACAAAACATTATCGGATTCTGCTACAATGTAGTCGTTTAAGCCTTGCATTACAAGAAGTTTTCCGTCGGCGAGGGTGACTAAATTGTTACCGCTTTCGATAAACAACGATTTGCATTTCAGAGTTGCATTTTTTTGTTCGTCCTTTTCAGCCAAATCGTAAAGAGATCCCCAAGTTCCCAAATCAGACCAACCAAAATCAGCTATTAACATATATACGTTGTCTGCTTTTTCCATAATGCCGTAATCAATGGAAATATTCTCGCACATAGGATATTCTTCTTCGATGAAAAATTTTTCTTCAGGGGTATTGTATTTATTCAATCCTTTACTGAAGCGGGTATTAATATCCTGCAAATGAAGTTGAAAAGCCTCCAGAATAGTTTTTACATTCCATAAAAAAATACCGGAATTCCAAAAAAAATCACCACTTTCAAAAAATACTTTTGCCATTTCAAAATTAGGTTTTTCGGTGAACGCCTTCACTTTTTGAATATTTTTTTTCTCTACTTCTTCTGTTTGTATATATCCGTACCCTGTTTCCGGACGGCTTGGTTTCACGCCCAACGTTAATAATGCAGAGAAATTACTTACAAAATTCAAACCTGTTTGAATATTTTTTAGAAAATGTTGTTCCTGTAAAATCAAATGATCGGCAGGCGTAACTACAATATTTGCATTCGGATTGATCGATTGAATATGATAAGAGGCATAAGCAATACAAGGCGCCGTATTTCTGCGGGTAGGTTCTAATAAAATTTGACTGTCTTTTATTTCCGGAAGCTGTTGTTTCACTAAATCCGCATACAGTTGATTGGTAGCAATGTAAATGTTTGCAGTTGGAATAATTTGAGAGAAACGATCAAATGTCTGTTGCAAAAGAGAACGTCCCGTTCCAAAAAAATCAAGAAATTGTTTGGGTTTGTTTTCCCTGCTAAAAGGCCAGAACCGGCTACCGATTCCGCCGCCCATTATAACACAATAATTGTTGTCCATTATCTGAAATTAAGAATTAATACTAAGATATATATTATTTGTTTCGATTCACTTACATTAATTTATAATTTGTACTCAAAACCTGAAATTCCGTTCTCCGGTTAATTTGATCGGCAATCGCCTGTTGAACAGGCTCTAATGTTTCGATGAAGACAGCATCTAAAACTTGGCCTTCCGGAAGAAAATCGTATTTTTCGGCAATATTTTTAGTAACTGTTTTCGGCACGGATTTTCCATAACCTTTGGCAGTTAAGCGATCCTGGGCGATTCCTCCTCGAATTAAATAATCCACAACGGATTGCGCTCTCCGTTGAGAAAGCCCTTCATTGTATTTATCCAAACCTATTCTGTCGGTATGTGCTGATAATTCGATGGTTACATTCGGATTATCTTCAAGGAGAGTGATAAGAGCTTGCAAGGCTTCTTTTGATTCCGTCCGTAGAGTCGCTTTATTGAAATCATAAAAAATATTTTCAATTAAAACCGGTTTGGAAATAGATGGTAATGAAAAATCAATATAATAAGTTTCATTTTTTTCTTCGTTGGGCACGCTCAACGTTTGTTTTTGATTGAGATATCCCGGGGCGCTCGCCATCATTACATAGTCTATTCCGGGAACAACTTCCATTGAATAAGTTCCGTCGGTTTTCGTAAAAATACGTTGATTGACGCCGTCTTTTCCGACAATTCGCACCGCTGCTCCGTCTATTTCTTCTTCATCGCGGTTCAACACCCAGCCTTCTACGGATATGTAAATACCCGGCAACTCAAAAGAATAAATATGATCTGCGCCTCGGGCGTCATTCCGATTGCTGCTGAAAAAGCCGGATTCATTTCTTCCTCTGAACGTGATACCGAAATCGTCTCCCATACTGTTCATGGGAACTTTCATGTTTTCTATTCTCCATTTTTCATGAGTAAATGTTGCTTTAAATATATCCAAGCCTCCCATTCCGGGATGCCCGTTCGATGAAAAATAAAGGGTGCTATCGGCTCGTATATAAGGAAATACTTCATCTCCCGAAGTATTGATTTCAGGGCCTAAATTTTCGGGATAAGCCGTTCCGATCATATCAATCGAAATTCGCCATATATCTTTTCCTCCATATCCTCCCAAAACGTCGGAAACAAAATACAAATATCCATCCGGTCCTACCGCAGGGTGAGCAGCCATAGTTGTTGAGTCTTTGAATATTTCGACCTTTGTTCCGGCACTCCATTGGGCGCCGGAACGGGAAGACAATCTAATTTCCGCTGTTTGTGGAGTATCTGCATCTTCCTGACAATAAGTATAATACATTTGAGAACCGTTGGGAGTGAAAGAAGCAGAGCCTTCATCAAATTCGGTATTGACGCCACTTTCGATGACTTCGGGTTTCATCCATTGTTTTTTTTCGTCTTGTTTAATGAGGAAAAAATCATTGTTTTTCACGCCGGTGATCGAGCTTTTTTCATCGCCGATCGCTTCTTTTCGGGAAGAATTAAAGTACAATTGATCATATTCGTCTCCATAAAGCATGGGAGAAAATTCTCCTTCTCTGGAATTCATTTTGTCCATTTTTTTTACAATATAGCGACTTGGAATATTTTTCCATTCTATAGCTAAGTTACAACCGGTTATTCCATTTTGAGCGAAAACATTTTTCGGATCTAATTCAAGAAAGGCTTTATATTGCTTGACAGCTTCGGCATATCTTCCTAATTGATGCATCATCTGAGCCTGATACAAAATAGCAGTGCTATCGGTATATTTATATCGGATGGCATTCGTATATCCATTTAAGGCACGCACAGGATTATTGGTTTCTCTATAACATTCGGCCATGTGATAAGCGATGCTTCCCCGCAAATAAGTTTTTTTGGAAGGTGTTTTCCCATAAACCTTTCTATAGATTTGAGCGGCTTCGTAATATTCTCCTCTTTCTTCACGGTCTACGGCGTCACTTAATTTAGCTGTTTTGCAGGAAAACAACAGAAAAGAAGCTGTGATTAACAAAAACAAGGAAAAATACCGTTTCATTCAAGTTTGTTGTTTCTATTTAAACTCATTATTTAGATGATTATTGTAAGAAATGTTCAAATGTACCTGATTTTTTCATTTCACCCCCCAATCGCTTCGCTTCATTGGGGGTTATTTAAATTGAAGACCTTCGGTCTTCCTTTGTTTTTGTCTTTTATTCAATCCGTGTTCTAATGGGCAATCAAATGCTTTCGTGCCTTCGTGCCTTCGCGCTTTCGTGCTTTCGTGCTTTCACGCCTTCGTGCTTTCGCGCCTTCGCTCCACCTGTAAAATCATTACAAATTATTTCTTTCGCATCCTTAAAAGAAGATTTATTAATTTGACATATTAAAATATTTTTTTAATTTTGTAATGTTAATTTAAGATTTTAAGCATATTGTTCATGATGATATGAAACAATCATGTATCTTATACATCCGAAAGCATGAAAATAAGGAGATTGCGAGCCAAGCCCGCAACAATGAGGCTTTTTTAGTTTTTAGTTTTTAACTTTTAGTTTATTTATAAACAAGATGCAAACATGAAGAAAATCACATTATTAATTATCTTATTAGTGACAGGATTTATGACTATTTATGCGGGTCCGGTTTCCAAGCACGGATCACTAAAGGTGAAAGGAAAGCAATTGGTAGATCAAACCGGCCAATCGGTAGTCTTAAGAGGAGTGAGTTTCGGATGGTCGAACTGGTGGCCGCAATACTATAATCCGGATGCAGTATACTGTTTAACTAAAGATTGGCAATGTTCCGTTTTGCGGGCCGCTATGGGAGTAGAACCGGACAGCGCTTATATATCCGACCCACAACCTCAAATTGATTTGGTTACCACTGTTGTAGAAGCTGCCGTCAAAAATGATATTTATGTAATCATTGATTGGCATAGCCACGGAATAAGAACCGACGAAGCAGTGAAATTTTTCCAAAGAATGGCTACAAAATACGGTCAATATCCTAACGTAATCTATGAAATTTTTAATGAACCGGTGCAAACTTGGGACGAAGTAAAAAATTACTCCGAAACAGTAATCAGGGCAATTCGGGCGATTGATAAAGATAATATCATTTTGGTCGGAAATCCACATTGGGATCAAGACATACACATTGTCGCAGACAATCCGATTACAGGTTTCGAGAATATTATGTACACGTTACACTTTTACGCTGCCACTCATAAAAAATGGTTGATTGAGCGTGGAGATTATGCTCTAAGGAATAATATTCCTATCTTTGTGTCCGAATGTGCAAGCATGGAAGCAAGCGGCGACGGAGCATTGGATTTGGAATCTTGGAATATGTGGTTGCGCTGGATGGAAGCCAACCAAATTTCATGGGTATGCTGGTCTGTTTCGCCCAAAGGAGAATCTTGTTCTATGATGCAATGGGAAGCTGATCCGCGAGGCCCATGGAGAGATAAAGATCTGAAAGAATGGGGAATCATTACACGTGATATTATCCGTAAGATGAATAAGGAACAGGATATAAAACCTGAACCTTCTAAATGAGTTTAGAAAACGAGATATTATTTAAAAAGATACAAAAAGGGGATATAAAAGCTTTTGAGAATTTATATAAAAGTTTTCACCCCCGAATGTTTGCTTATGCAAAACGTTTTATTGCGGATACAGAAACGATAAAGGATATTTTACAAGAATTATTTTCAGACTTCTGGAGTAAAAAAGAGACCTTGAATATAGAAATATCCCTGAGTGCTTTTCTATTTAAAATGTTGCATAACCGTTGCATAGACTATTTGAGAAGCCGAGTTGTCAAAGACAATTTCGCATCCCTTTCCACTCTGCGTTTGTCGGAACTGAAATATCGTTACTATGATTTTGAAGAAGATCCTTTTCCCACTATTTTCATGGCTGAAATTAATGAAATAGTGGAAAAAGTGATGGATAATCTTTCTCCTCAAATCAGGGAAATTTTCCAAATGAGCCGGAATAAAGGAATGAAAAGCAGTGAAATAGCTGAATCTTTGAATTTATCTATCCGAACAGTCGAAAAACATATTTATCAAACACTTAAAATTCTGAAAAAACAATTATCCGACTATCATTTATTGCTATAAATACCCGGAAGCAAAAAAGATAAAAGACGTCGCCTAAGTCGATGTCTTTCTTTTTCTGTTTTTTGCCTAAGACAAGATTGATGCCCGAATTTTGGCTCAACCGGGCTTGGAACGCACACTTCGTTTGTGGCATCCGATAAGCGGCAATTTTCTTGAGTTAAAGCAACTTACTCGGGAACGCGACACGCTGGTGAGAAGTCGGACG
>JAIRLY010000161.1 GCA_031259075.1 Dysgonamonadaceae bacterium
CCGCTGGGAGAGGTAGCTTTCCATAAAAAAACTATGCTGATGTTGATGTATGCTTCCTTGCGCCGTCGCCCGTCGCGGGCAAAACCTCCGGGGCGGGCGGCGAAGCGCAAGGTCGCGGATTAAAAACTTGCAGATGCTTACCTGCATTTGCGCTGCAAAGTTAGCATTAAATCTTCAATTACACATAAACGGATAAAAATGTCCGGCGAAATTTATAGAAGAAAAGTAAGAAAAATTGTACGATTTATGAAGGGTAAGGTGCGAATTATTTTGTAGCTGCGCACACTTCTAACAACCGTAAATATTTGATTGTGAAATATCTATAATGAAAGCGGCGCTGCTAATAAGCTACGCAGCAATATGTTATTTTTTGAAATACAATTAATTAAATATCAGCAGAATAAAATTACGGCCAAATTTTAGTTGGTCAGTAATGAAAAGAATTGTACCTTTGCAGAATGAAAGTATCTGTAAAATAATATTAAACGCCTAAATTGTTTAATGAACATAGTAATCATACTCTCTGGCGGGACGGGCGAACGAATGAAAAGTAATTGTCCGAAGCAGTATTTGTTGATCGGTAAAAAACCGGTTATCACATACACCCTTGAAATTTTTACTAAACGAAATGATATTGACAAGTTAGTGATTGTAGCAGACGAAAAATGGAGAGACTTCATCAATAAACAACTGCAAATGATTGACACTAAACAATCTGTGAATTATGTCTCGCCCGGCACTACGCGCCAACATTCTATTTTTAATGCCCTGAAAATGTTGAAAGAAAATAACACCGCTTACGATGATATTGTGATTATTCACGATGCTGTGCGTCCTCTGGTTAGTAAGGGAATTATAGACTGCTGCATTGACCGTTGCGACGACCACGATGGCGTGATGCCTGTTATCCCAATAAAAGATACCGTATATCATAGTATTGACGGTAAACAAATTGCTAATCTATTGCCTCGTTCCGAATTGTTTGCCGGTCAGTCCCCCGAAAGTTTTCGTTTCGGGAAATATTATCAAATCCACGAAGAAATGACATTCGACGAGATTAGCGCCATTAATGGAAGTTCGGAAATCGCATACAAAAAAGGGTTAGACATATTATTAGCGCAAGGAGCAGAATCAAATTTTAAAATTACTACCCTTGAAGATTTAAAACGTTTTGAATTATTGGCACAATGAAAGCAAATGTATTGTTCGGCATAAATGATTTGAGGTATGTAAATGTGGATAGGCCTGTATTAAAATCTGATGAGGTTTTGGTACAAGTTCATGCTGCCGGCATTTGTGGCTCTGACGTTGCAAGGATATTCACTTCCGGTACATACCATTTCCCTACTATTATGGGGCACGAATTTTCGGGTGAAATAGTGCTTACTAATGTCGGAGATGAATATTTACAAGGCAAGCGGGTAGCTGTTTACCCACTTATTCCCTGCAAACAGTGTAATAGTTGCAAGCAGAGAAAATACGAACTTTGTAGCAGCTATAATTATTTGGGGTCTCGTTGTAATGGCGGTTTTGCAGAGTATGTTGCCGTTCCGAAATGGAATTTGGCTTTTATTTCCGACAACATTTCGTTTGAAGATGCCGCCATGATAGAACCTGCCGCCGTAGCTTTGCATGCTTTGTGCATCGCGGAATTGAAACAAGGCGATACGATAGCCATTATTGGACCTGGAACTATTGGAATTTTGCTCGCTCAATTGTCAATGATTCATGGTGCAGGAAAAGTGCTGCTCATAGGTCGCAGTCAACAAAAATTGAATTTCGCCAAAAAAATGGGCATTGAAAATAGTTGCAATTCAACAATTTGTAATGTCCCTGAATGGATAGCCGAACAGACTGACGGCAAAAATGCCGATGTAGTGATAGAAGGCACTGGTGCAGAAGCCTCTTTAGTAATGGCGCTTAACATGGTAAAATCGTCCGGCGTGATTATAGCTATGGGAAATCCTGTTGATGATATGCACCTGCCCAAAATTGACTATTGGAAATTATTACGGAAACAACTCTCTATACGTGGGGTCTGGAATTCTACTTACGGTACGCCCGAAAGCAATTGGGGGCGCATAATTTCATTGATAGAAGAAGGAAAATTAAAGCCTTCAAATCTTATTACCCACCGTCTGCCTCTGCCGGATTTATTGGAAGGAGCTAACATGATGAGAAATAAGAATATTTACACGAACAAGATTATGATAACACTATAATTCTCCAAAATACATAAACTTTAATATAGAAAACAACTATGTCCCTATCAGATTTATTACTCAAAGTAAAAAGAAAACTGTTGTTCAACGATAACAATTTGTTTCGCCTCACTTTTAGAGATGACAATGTAAAAGACATTCCAAATGTTTGGCGTTTGGCAGAGGCAATGAAAACAGAAAATATAAAATACATTCGCAGATGCCCAAAAACAAACAGATTGATTTTGAAAACCCCGCAGGGAACATATCTTGCAACTAATTCCTATTTTTGGGTTTTATCCGAAATTTTTTGCTGGTCGCTATATAATATTGATAATAAATATTTTGATTCATCTTCTTTTATCGTATTTGATTTTGGGATGAACAGAGCATACGCCTCGCTGTTTTTCGCCCAACATCCTAATTGCAAAAAGATATTCGGCTACGAGCCTGACCCCGAAACATATAAATTTGCAGAATATAATATTGCACTAAATCCGCATTTAGCTCAAAAAATAGAACCATTTAACTTCGGTTTGGGAAGAGAGAATAAAGAAATGACCTTATTTAAGATATTCAACAGGGATGGAGTCAATTCATTAAATCCGAAGTTAAATGCGACAATAGCGTCAAAAAACAGAAGAAAAATGCAAACTGAAAAAGTCTTAATAAAAAACACATCCGATGAGGTATCTTCCGTATTAAGTAGATCCCGAGGGGAGGGGAAGAAAATTATCTTGAAGATAGACGTAGAAGGTGCAGAATATGAAATATTCGATGATTTGTGTACGAGCGGAGTTATAGAAGTATTTGATTTGATAGTTGGTGACGTACACAATGGGTTACATCTTATTATGGAGCAATTATCACATACACATAATCTTGTTCATCGTACTAATACCAATAAAATCATCGGTTTTATCTTTGAAAAAAAAGGGAGTTGGAGCTGAAAGCACCACATAATATAATAAATCAATGACTAAAAATAACATTATGTCTAAATCCTTGAATAGAAAATACAAATTATCCGTATCTATAATGTGTGCGGATTTGCTAAATCTTGAAAAAGAAATAAAAATTCTGGAAAAGGAGCAGGTTGATTATTTGCATATTGACATAATGGATGCCGCATTTGTACCCAACCTTACTTTTGGCCCAGATATGGTTAATCGAATACGCGAAATTACTTCGATACCGTTTGATATTCACTTGCTGATGAAAAATCCTCGCACGATACTGTCCGCATTGCCTGTCAACGAAGGCGATATAGTTTCCATTCACGCAGAATGTGATGATGTTATTATGGAAAACATTGCTTGGATAAAGCATCGAAACGCCAAATTCGGACTTGCCTTGAACCCTGAAACGCCCATTGAAAGCGTTCACAAATTTTTGCCGTATGTTGATATTCTTCTACTCATGCTTATTGTTCCCGGTTTTGCCGGCACTACCATGATACATGGTATGATGGAAAAAGTAGGCGCTGTAAAAAAATATTTACAGCGACATAGCTTAACCCATGTCGAAATAGAAGTTGACGGCAGCGTGAGTTGTGAAAAAGCAAAATCTATGGGAAAATTGGGCGCATCATACTTTGTAGGCGGCACAACTGCTATTTTTAGGAAAAAGCAATCGTTAAGAGAAACGATTGCTAATTTTCACACTATAATGGGGGAATAGAAAAAATAACAATATGAACGGGAAATTCTTTATTTTTTTAATTGGTTATATTATTTATCCATTTTCATTTCTTATTCCTCGAAACAAGAAAAAGTGGGCTTTCGGAAGTTTTAAAAATGCGTTTAATGATAATTCAAAATATCTTTTTATTTATGTGTCGGAGCACAAACCCGCTATCGATGCCGCATGGATAAGCGCCAGTCGGGATACGGTGCAACAAATAAGAGCTTACGGATTGAAGGCCTACCACATTGGAACACCAAAAGGCTTGCTGTTTGCGCTCCGGGCTAAGTACTGGTTTTTTAATGCTTATACTACCGACATATTTTTCTTTGCTTCAGGCGGTGCGATTCGTGTTAATTTGTGGCACGGTGTGGGACTAAAAAAAATGATGTTCAATAATAGTTTCTTTAAACAACGCCTGAAAACAAGTTTTTATCATCCTGAAAATTACCAGCGTCCCGATTTTTTACTGTCGTCCACTACCTTTCAATCGGTTAAATTTGCCGAAACATTCAGGATAACCCTTTCACAATGTTTGCCTATCGGTTATCCGAGGAATACTTTATTAATCGCACCGGAAGACGTACGCAGGGATTTTATCCGGCGGTATGAACCTCCTAAAACAGAGTCATTTATCACACACATAAAGCAGTATCGTAAAACATTTATTTACATGCCCACATGGCGCGAGTCGCAGCGGAATGTTTTTGCCGGTCAGATTGATTTGAATGTGTTGCACACATTGATGAAAGAAACCGATAGTTTATTATTATTGAAACCGCATGTAAATACAGTAGTAGATCACAGCCTCGTTTCCCAATTTGAAAATATCATGTTGTTGGATAGCCGGGTGGATACTTATGCGGTGCTACCTTACACCGACGTGTTGATTACCGACTACTCGTCCATATTGTACGACTATATTCTGATGGAAGGCAAGGATGTAATCCTTTACCTGTATGACATGGATGATTACGTAAAAGAGAGAAATTTCAATTATCCTTTCCGGGAAAATGTGGTGGGGAAAATAGTGTATAATGCGGATGAATTACGACAGTGTTTGCAATCCGGTAATTATAAAATAGATGACGTAAAACGAATAGC
>JAIRLY010000177.1 GCA_031259075.1 Dysgonamonadaceae bacterium
AAAAGATATTGTTTAAAGGAGTTTTGAACAAGCAAACGCCTGGCAAAACCCGGATTCGATTTTATCTTACAATTTTCAATCTTATAGTTAATTCGAACATATATCTTTCGTTAATACTTGCGCATAAACCCTTTTATAGAATTGTTTTCCTTAAAGTATACATCAAAGTCGATAATATTCAGGCGGCCAACAGGCTGAAAGCGTTGTGAACAAAACTGAAGAGTTAAAACTACAAAAGACAAAAAAATAGCGAAAGTTTCGAGTTGAGTCGAAACTGTTGTATCTTTGAGAAAAAATATCGGCTATGAACGAAAAATTTGAAATGCTGAAGAGATATAATCTCTGGGGTGAAAACACGCCGTCATTGGGATTTATACGCCCTGAATATACTGATAAGATCTATGCATACAAGGGCAATCGGCTTATAAAAGTTCTTGTCGGTCAAAGGCGCGTGGGCAAGAGCTATATATTACGCCAACTTGCCTCGAAGCTGGTGGAGAGCGGTGTTGACAAGAAGAACATATTCTTTATCAATCGCGAACTGTCAGATTTCGATTTTCTACAAACCTATAAAGACCTCGACGAGTTATTCAAGTTGTATAAAGCACAAGTCAAGCCACAGGGACGCATTTATCTGTTCATAGATGAGGTTCAGAATATTGACGGCTGGGAACGTATAGTCAATTCATATTCTCAGGATTACATTGATGAGTATGAGGTATTCATTAGCGGTTCCAACTCCAAAATGCTATCGGGCGAATTGGCGACCTTATTATCTGGACGCTATGTCAGTTTTGAAATATTCCCTTTAAGTTTTAGTGAATATGCCGGGATCAACCAAAAGGAACAAACTAAACAGACTTATATAGATTATATGAATAGTGGCGGTATGCCGGAACTGTTCATGCTCTCTGACCAGGAACTGAGGCGCAATTATATATCGGCGGTTAAGGATACGGTGCTTTTGCGTGATATTATTCAGCGGTACAATATCAAGGATGCGCGTCTGCTGGAGGATATATTTGTCTATCTGGTTAATAACGCATCGAATCTGTTGTCTGTCCGCAATATTTCCAATTACTTCAAAAGTAGCGGGCGCAAAACGAGCTACGATACGGTTGCAGCATATATAGGCTACATTGAAGATGCTTATTTAGTTCACCGGGTCGAAAGGTATAACATAAAAGGTAAGGAAACCATAGCGGGGAATTATAAGTATTACGTTAACGACTTATCGTTTAATAACTACCTGTATCAAGGTTTTGGATACGGTTCCGGTTATATGTTGGAAAATCTCGTTTACTTGGAGCTGGCACGGCACGGCTTCGATATTTATGTGGGCAACATCAAAGACAAAGAGGTTGATTTTGTTGCAATTAAGGGCGACCGCACCCTCTACGTTCAAAGTGCTTTCATGCTGATAGACAGACTGACAATTGAACGGGAGTACTCTGCATTAGAAACCATTGATGATAATTATGAAAAAATTGTCGTTTCACTAGATGAAATTGCCATGCCCTCAAAAGGTGGTATCAAACACATTCAGGCGTGGAACTTACATAAAATTCTAACGTCTAACAGCATCTTATTATGAATGCCAATATAAAAACACCGAGGCAAGCATTAAATCCTGCATTTCTCAAGCAGAAACCGGAATGGAACCAAGCAAAGCATTGATGGAATCCGGGAGAATATTTCTTCGTACTATTCCTCTTTTAAAAAAATATCAGGAGGGGGTAAAACAACTAAGAGAAGAAAACATCCGGTTAAAAGAATCAGGTGAAATGCTATTAAAGGGTGTGCAGGACTACAAGATATCATAAGTGTTAACAGGTAAGGGTTGTTTTTAGTATGAGTGAAGAAAAAAGAATATCATTTACAGCTTGCGATATTTCCTTTGTCACTGCATCGTCCTGACGGGCGCAAGTTCCCGCTTGGGTGGTTATGAACCAGTCAGGCCATAGAGTTGCTAAGTACCATTGCCTGGTACAGATCACCTAATTTAACCACGCCTGACACCCTGTTTGCATGGGAGAGTAAATGCTTTAGGTTCTACCGTTGATGTTGTTAAGGCTTTTTGCCGGTCGCAATTTGCGACAACATACTGTTTTTCAGATACCTGTAACTGAAAAACGAATAGGGATAAAGAATAAATCAATTTATTTACCATTTTGTATCAGAATGAAAAAAGAATTTGGAAAATGGCTCATGGACATCGCCAAATATATGACTACGGCTTTGTTGCTATCTTCAACTTTTGGAGATATGGAAAACCCATGGGGTCATAACTTCTGTTATTGTAGCTTCGGCCGTAATTTTAGTAGCAGGGCTTTGGCTTGTTAGAAACAAATAAAAAAAGGAGGTTTAAATATGGGAGCAATAGCAGTATCAATTTTTGTAACGGTAGTGGCTGTTATTGGTGTTATCTACTTCAATCGTCAAGACAAAAAAGAATTACACCAGGCAAGTAAAGCATAGGGCAAACGTAGCTCAACTGGATAGATCACTCAATTTTTAGAGGAGGGGTTGCAGGTTCAAAGCCTGCCGTTCTGCTCTTACACTGTCCCCGCGGGGAGAAGTATGGTTTTTCATCTTCGTTTTTTTGAACAAGGCGTCTCCTCTTGAATGGTTCCGTGCCGGATGAACAGCTGTTCAGGGAAAAATAGACACCAAAATTTCAATGCCGGTGGATCGTCCGGACGAAGAAAAGACATCAATACACAAGGGGTGGAGGTTTTACGATCGATGCGCAGAAAGGAGCAAAGAAAACTATGCGCCGGGAACTTTGTTTTTTGTGTGGGAAAATATTACTTTTGTACGCAATAATGTACGTCAAATTTTAGACACTTATGATTTATAGGTCAGGAACTCTGAATTTAATCATAATTAAAATAAACAGAATGAAGATTCCTTCAAAAATATTCGATAGAATGCAATATATCAATAAAATACGTCCATTTATTGATAATCGGATTGTTTTATACCGAATTTCTACAATTTAACAGTCTTCCCGACGACGACAGTTCATTGGAACGCTATCGATGTTCTGTGGTTTTGATGTAAAAATAGGCTATCTGAATACGGTGGAAACAGGCGAAAAATATTTTGAAAACACTCATGTAAACCTTCTTGATGATTAGGTTACACGCTTTTGGTTTATGTTACTGAAATACGGCTATATCTTCAATTCCTTTTGAAGTATTTCGTAAATTTCCTGCCAGGGTTTGAGGTAAAGCTGGGTAGAGGTATCTGCAAGTTTTGAAAATGTATTTGACGAAAAAAAGTTATCTGCGGCTGTTTTTTCGTCCATATTGAAATCAATTATTAACTTTTCCACTATGGGTTCGTTTATGTGGGCAAATTTTGAGACTAATCTTCTGTCTCTGTTTTTTAATAATTGAAGTGAAACTTTTGTGCAAAAACAAATTTGATGTGTCTTTTCGTGATATATCAATTCTTTTAAAAATTCCTGTTTTGATATATCTCCATTCAAATAATCACGAATACGATTTTGCACTTTATCATCTGCCACCGGACCTTCTACAATATCAAAATCGTGAACCGGCTTTTCTTCCTCATTCTGCCGGTTTGCTACAACAAAATCAAGCCATTCCTCATTGTAACCGTCAAAATGTTTAATTTTGCAAATACGTTGAGCAAAAGGGCTTTCCGTGTAATCAAATTCGGTAACAAAACCTTTCGTACGGTGTTTTTTGCCGATTACTTTTGCCCATTTTTCGGCATGATGCCGGAATCCGGTAACATAAAAACCCTGTCCGAAATCCTTTTGAGGCAGACATTTTGCGAGTTCAATTTGCTCAATTTCAATATAACTTCCATGATAAACTTTCATCTTTCACCGCCATTTTGATAACAGATTTTATAAATATCATGTACTGCCCAAATTTCATTGTCGGTATGCAAAGCCCACCAATGCTCGTTGAGAAAATCCCAACCACCATATTTTTTAAGATAAAAATAAGCCTCCTGGACATTCATCTTGTAAGCGTCGGCAAAAGCCGGTACAATGTAGGTCATAAAACTAACCTTATCGCTTGTCTGTTTATCCAATGTTGCTATATTCATAAAAATGATTTCATATACATTTGTGATTAATGCAGGCAAAAATAGAGATTAAAATTAGAATCAGCAGGCAAATGCGGCTATAATTTCAGAGAGGCGTTAAATTTTATGATTTTAATGGCGGATAAATCGTTGCCCCGGACAGCCGGGTAACGATTAGGGTAGTCCCTGTCTCCGTCTTTTAATGGGTTAAATCCGGGGCAAGAAAGATTTCCCTTGTTTACAGAGCGGCACAAGGCAGGTAGTAACATATTCCGATAATTCTTCTTTTGTCATGGAGCATACCTTGCAAAACTCCCCCATGCTTCGTAATTGTGTTTCCTCCGAAGGGAAATAGCTCCCAGCGCCCCTGGAATGATATAAGTGAAAAAGCATCCCTTCTACTCTGCCCATGCCGGCTTCTAAGATTTCTACTCGTTTTTGCCTTTCGCCGTCTTCCGGCCCCCAGCCATAAAAGTTTTCATTCTCTCCGCCAATAGACAAATACTTTTCCACATTGACGGCATAAGCCCCGCCTACAGCTCCATAACCTTGGAAGAGCCGCTTTTCAATGTTTTCCGAATCCATTAGGTGCAACTTTTTTGTACGGTGGAATATATCACTAAAGTAGGGAGGCATGTATATGAAAAAATCAATATAGGGATACACCAACGTTAGCTTTTGATTCTTTAAACAATCCCGCGCAGCCATTATTTGATGAGGATAAGCAATAACGTCGCAATCCCATATGGCGGCAAAGGGGGTTGCAACTATATGAAACATCCTATTGATGTATTTTGTCCTGTAAAATACCGGGTCTTTGTCTTCTATAAAAATATACCGGCAGTTTTTATCAAACTCAAGATCGCCGGCAAGGGATTGTTTGTCCGCCTCTATTACTAAAACAGGAGCGTCTACATAACGGGATAAGAAAGTGAGGAGCGAACTCAGATTCCTCTTTCGGGATTCCGAATCAATACGTATTGGGATACAGATTGTCAAATCGTTGATTTCAACTTTGTTCTTTATTTCTCTTTTCATACGAATATTTTTTTACTAATCTATCAAAAATAACCCAATTATGGCCCATTGAGCCAGAGACAACGACTCATATTTATTTTCAAACAGCAATGAAACAACTTCTTTTGTAAGTTCCAGTTTGCTCATTAGCAAGTTGAAAATATCCGGGGAATTGAAAAATAAAGATTGGCAGGATGCTTTATATACTAATTCTTCAATAGGGTATGCAACCTCGCCGGATGATGGAGTTGAACGTCCCGGCAGAAGTTCTTGCAGGACTAAAATATCGAGAATATTTGTATAGCTTGCTCTTTCTATATAGCCTTCCATAGCAGACAATAGTTTCTTAACCTTATAAGGGAACACATTCAATTTATCCATTTGGAGCAGAAAAAACAATAAAAAATTCATCTCTTCGCCGGATAATCTCTCTATCCCTATTTTCTTATATGATTCAAATTCCAGCATTTTTTCAGCGTGGTCTGTCAAGTAGATTAATGCGATTTGTATGTTATAGTCAAGGATAGATTTATTATTTCTGAAGCGTTTGAGAAAATATAATCCTGGAGAAAAAGGATAATCATTTGAATCTAACAGAACAGGATAAGTTGATGTCAAAGAACGCATACTGTTATCCATAGTATTAAAAAGAGCATCCGTTTCTGCGTCTATAAAATAATTTTCTTTCAAATACTCAACTGTCCAAATTATTCCGCTACTCCCATTAGCAAATGTATAATTGTTCCTGAACGAAGTCTTAAATTCACTAAATACATCTTTTAAAACAGTATCGGCAAGGTCTTTTGCTTCCGGATTTATCCGGCTGTAATGATACAAAAACAACAGGATAGACATTTTTCCGTTTTTGAATCCTATTTCCTTTATATCCGTTATCCCGCTTGTAATTTTCTTAACTAATTCTTCTAACATCATAGCTATCTTTATTATATCATTTCACATTCCTAATTCCAATTGGTCTTTGACTAAATGGTAATAATGACCCTGTAGTCTCACTAAGTCCGAATGTCTTCCCTGTTCAACGATCTCACCCCCATCCAGCACGACAATCTGATCTGCATTTTTTACGGTACTCAGCCGGTGGGCTACAATGAGCGCTGTTCTGTTTTTCAGGAAGACGCCTAAATTGGACAGAATCGTTCGTTCATTCTTTGCATCCAACGCATTCGTTGCTTCGTCAAAAAAAATGAACGCCGGATCTTTATATACGGCTCTTGCAATCAGTAAACGTTGCCGTTGCCCCTGGCTAAGGCCTCGTCCCGAAGCGCCTATCATGGTATTATACTTCAAGGGCAACGATTCTATGTATTCCTGTATATTGGCTGTCCGGGCGGCGTAACGAACCCTCTCCATATCTACTTTCTCCACTCCGGGGGCTATATTGTTTGTTATCGTATCGTTAAAGACGAAGCCGTCTTGCATAATCACGCCGCATTTTCTTCTCCACTCTTTCAGATTGATGTCCTGTAATGACCGGTCGCCAATCTTTATTTCTCCGCCGGAAGGACGATAAAAACCCAATATGAGTTTGATAAGCGTGGTTTTGCCACTCCCGCTTAACCCTACGACAACCGTTATTTTGCCTTGCGGTATGCGGAGCGTTACGTTCTTGATTACCTTTTCCGATAAGGCGCTGCTATACGTGAAAACTAAATTTTCAATAACAATCGGAGAAGCCGGTGGAATGTCTTTACTTTTTATTTCATTGTCTTCATTGTCTTCATTTTGAATCTCGGCAAGCCGTTCCAGGCTCAGATGTGCATCCTGCCCTTGCTGGATGAATGTGACCAATATCTTTCGCCGAATGATATCTGCCATACTACGGCTAAAAACCAGTATAATTTGAGCAACAAGAATGAGTAACAATAAATTCGTATTATTCGCATTTATCCCTTTATCTACAATTGCCTGGGTAAGGAACGGGAATACAAGTTGAATCAGGCTACCGGCCAACAGGAGAAGAAAAATAGAAAAAAACCGTTTTCGGTATTCACCGATATATCGTAATAAATAACTCAATGCATCCGATTTATATTTAATCGGCTCTATATTGTCTGGATACAGGCAGGCCCGCAATCCATTACATCCAATTGTTTTACAAAAGGAAACTTCATCTCCTTATTTTCCTGTACTTAATGTATTGGAAGAGCCGGAGTCGCTATTGGATATCTTTTGCTGGCCGGTGGTAAACTTTCTTCCGAAATCAATGTTCATGGCGAATTTTAAAGAAAGGGCATAAAGCATATCTTTTACATATACGTTTTTAGTATAGGGGGCTATCCTGGAAATATTTTCAGTCGTCGTTTTGGCATCGATAAACATATTGGCAAGCAATATGCCGAAAACATAGTTCTTTTTACTGTATTGGACGCCCAGATAATTCCCATTTCCCTGAATATATTTAATCTCTCCTGAAAAACCGGCTCCCTGATCGTACAGCATGGCGTATAACTGCCAGTTTTTGTAATTAAACTGTGCGTTAAGGTAATAATACGGCGCCGTATAAATATAGCCGCTCGCCGAGAAACGATGCATGCCGCAATTGGCGGAAAGGATGAACCTGTTATTTATGAGCGACAGCCTGCTATAGAAGTCAAACGTGAGACGCTGGAAGTTATCCGAATTTTGATAGCTCCTTATCACTTTATTCCCTTCCAAAAACGTATTTTCCTGTGTGAAATTGGAGCTGTACCAGTGCACGGCCCGCAAGGAAAGATAGAGCTTATTATTGACGGAATAGTCCACAAGGGCTGTATTGTTATACGACATTCCCGGCGTTAAAGCCGGATTACCGCGCCTTATCTGCAACGAATCGATCCATACATCGGCGTCCGTCAGTTGGGCCAGCGTAGGAACATCGTTATAGATGTTCAGGCGGTAACGAAAAGAGCCTTTGTCGTTAAACCGGTAGAACAAACCGAGCGTAGGCTGGAAGTGTAGTACGCATACTTGCCGGCATCCTGCGAATACCCGGACCTCTTGCCTCCTATGCCGATTGTGTAATTCAAACGATGCACCGTGCCTGCATACTCGGAATAAAGATAGGTGTCGCTTTGCTGCATGGAACTATGCGAAAGAACATCCGTCTGATAATCGTTATTCATCCATTTCTGCAAATGTTTCAATCCTGTGGTGAGTTTCCCTTTGCCCCAATCATATTCGTAAACGCCTTCGCCAATGATGGAATAGGCATTAGAGGTTACCAGGGTAGAAAAGGCATACGGAATATCATTTTTTATCTCTTCATACTCCCGTTCCGTATCCTGATACCTGTCCGTAGTGACAACGTTCACGCTCAATTTTTGCTTGTCGGTCAACGTCCGTTCAAAGTACACGTCGAGCGAAGGAAGATGTACGTTATAGGATGTATAATCCTTCATCTCTACAGGAACAGGGTCGTCCGATACGGTAATAAGGCTGTTATAATCTTCATGGGGGCTGTTTATCCCCTGATATTTCAGCGATACGTTCAGGAAGTTTTTTGTATCGGTTAAATTGTAATTGAGCACGATGTTATGATAGATATTGGAATTTCGGCTCTTCCGGCTTTCCTCAATCCGTTTTAGCGTATAATTATCAAAATAAAATGTTTCGGTATTATTGCGTTCGTAATTGTAATAATCCCGGAAATCATTCATATAGCTTAACCCAAATTCGGATTTCCTGTAATTTATTTTCGCAGAAAAAAGATCGCTGCCGTTAATGCGTACAAGCGAATTGCTAAGATCCAGCCGGACATTCCCCCCTGATAGCCGGCGTTTGATAATATAATTCAAAACGGCGTTTGCCTCTCCGTATCTCAATCCGGGATTATCGATATATTCAATTCGTTCAATCGTATTCGGAGGAAGCGCCCGGACTTCATCGTTACCTGCCACTACGCCATTTATCCGCAGTTCTACCGCCTCGTTTCCCGGCAAACTGACGGAATTGGTAGCCTGATTCACAAGAAGGCGGGGCAGGGCCAGGGACGACAGCAATACGATGGCGTTTGCCGAGGACGCAAGCTGCTCACCGGAAGGAAACAGGATGATCCGGTCGGCTTTCGTAACGGCGGCCCGGCCCACTACGGATACTTCGCCTATCTGCATGGCGCTTTCCTCCATCACAATCGTTTCCAGGTTCATATCTTTCGACAGGCCGGAAATCGCGTAAGAAAGCGGGGCATAGCTAACGAACGATGCTTTTAATAAATAATTTCCGGGGTTCACTCCCTTCAATTCAAATGCGCCGTTTTTACCCGTAACCGTTCCTTTCGTGAAAACGGAATCATTCTCCAGCAACGTAATGTTTACAGATTCCAAAGGAGCCTCGTTTACATCAACGATCTTTCCTTTGATTGTATATTGTGCGGAAAGCATCGTCGATAATAGCAGGATACACGGCAGAATGAAATATCTCATATCTAATTGATTGATTTAAAGTTAAACATATCCTGGTCCATTTTTTTGTGTTTTAAAAATAAATTGTCCAAAAGTATATCTTTTTAAACAAATACCCCCCCTATTTGCATAAAAAAGTTAATTTTTTTACTTTGATAGATATTTTTAGGGTAATCGCGCACATACGCGCGCGCACGCGAAATGACACAGCCTCATTCGGGATGGGGGGATATTCAGGTAAAAATCTACAAATTCAGTGTTTCCCGCACGATTATTTAGAATCTTAAACTCGCCTGCATTTACTTCTTCCGCTCTACCCGGCATCATCGTTAAATGCCGTCGTTTAAGAATTGAAATCAAATCTTCGGTGGTTACCTGCGCCTGAAAAATATGAATATATTTTCTCATTTCCATAATAAATTAGTTGTAATTATTTTTCAATAGTATCTTTTTTTTATTATGTGAGAGCAAACTGTCTAAATGGGGAAAATATAATAATTTGGAATGATTAAACAAATAAAAATATTATTTTTTTTCAACAGTGTATAATTATGGCTTAACTGATTGATTTAGTGATAAATTTAGTGATAAATCAACTCATAATTACATGCTGGCAATAGTGTTTTTAACATAAAAAAAACAGGTAATTGTTTGTTTTCTATCATTTTAATAAGCGGATGAAAAAATAGAAAAAAATCACATAAAAGGTGTTGAAAAAAATATTCTATCTTATTCGATATTCTATGCAAAAAATTCGCAATAAAGATATACTTTTGCAAACCCCAAAAAGGATGGATGCTTTTTGAGGTTATGGACTTAAAAAAAATTAAAATGATTAACGAATTTAAACTAAACACGTACGGAGGCGAAATGTTGACTTTTGAAAAAATCCTGCCGGCTGACTCGCGCACATACACGCGCGCACGCGGAATAACGCAGCCTGATTCGGGATAGGGGGGGATATTCAGGTAAAAATAAATATTAATTCTAATAACCCCATACCCCCCCCCTGACGGGGGAAGAGAAAAGAAAAAACTAAAAAAGAAAAAATATATAAAAAAGAAAAAAACAAAAAAGAAAACAATTAAAAATTAAAAACGCATGAAAAGAAAAAAAACAAGTTACTCACACCAGGAATTGGCAATACTGTATTTCCCCGACATATTGCCCAAGTCGGCTTCGCAGCAACTGAGCCGCCGGATTGTGAACGAC
>JAIRLY010000212.1 GCA_031259075.1 Dysgonamonadaceae bacterium
TACTAAGCAACAGCAATAGAATGAATATGTATTTTATTTTTTTCATCTTATTAGTTATTTGAAAATTAATTCTTTCGTTTTCTACACATGCCACATGAAAGATTCGGTTTGTTATTAAATTTTTTATTTTTCTATCTGTGGTTTTTAGCTCTTCCGGAGGTGTTTGAAAGCAGAGGTTGTTCAAATGCTTTGGGAAGAGCCGGATAAAACGCCGGAGCGGGGAAACAACATGCCGTAATTACCGGCAGAAAAAGTTTTCCTGTAAAGAAACAAGGGCAGTTTGTTTCTGCCGGCATCGAAAAATAGCCGCAAGGACAACCTGTTTTCTCGTATCATCCGGATATGCTTTCGTTCATTCTCAACATACATAATTCTGTAATAATTAATGTTTAATAAATTTTCGGACAACTACTGGTCGATTGTTCTCCGAATATAATACGATAAAATAAATACCGGATGCGAGCGCGGATACATCCACTTTCTTATCCTGCAAAATATCTGTGCAAATAAGAGCGCCCCTGTTGTTGTAAATTTTGTATAAATAGCGATCGCCATTCGTTTCTATCCAAAGAATATCATTCGCCGGAGAGAGGTAGATGTTAATTTTGTTGCGGTCAATTTCAGGAACACTGTTCCAATACCAGTACAAACAATAAAACGCACACTCGGAATAGGTTTTATCCGGATTGTTCTTCATGCAGTCTTGTATACACAATTCATACAAGTCCTCTGTTCCTGAATCCTCAACAAAACAAGAAGTATAGTTTGGATTTTGATATACAAGCCGGTCATCCTGATGTAAGCACAAAAATTTAGGAGGATCGCCGCCATCTATAACCTGTTCCGGATATGGAAAAAATAACCCATAGATAATGCTTCCAAATCCTTCCACCCAGGAATCAGAAGGAAAGTCCCAATTATACTTATACTCATTAACAATATTTACCCTTTTCCTAAGGCTATTATCAATCAGGATAGAATCTACCTCTTTGATTTCAACGGGACGTTCTCCTCCCCAATTCTTAGAATAAATTGTTACTTCATCGCCTACTTTCACATCAAAATCGGCAATCAGTCTTTCCAAAGGATCGTCCTCCCAAATGCAATAGATTTTTTCGGCAATTGTATCTTCCCTTACAGCAGCGTAGTAGTAACGGTTCTCATCACATTCTGTTTCCGAATAACAGTGTTGCCGGAATACTTTAGAGTATATCTCCTGTTGTTGATAAGCGTATCTCCTTCAAACCAATATTTCTTGTCCAAAATGGACATAACGGCATTGGAGCGAGGCAAAAAATGTTTCAGTTCGGAATGAATATTTGCCGCACATAAAACGGCCAATATAAATAATAACAATTTTTTCTGTTTCATAGCTTAATTTTTTATTATTTTATTTGTAATAGAACCGATTTTTACAATGTATAACCCCTTAGATAATTGAGAAATATCTACAATTTCATTATTGCCGATTTTCTTTTGTATCAGCAAATTGCCGGATAAACTGTATATATTGACAAACGTGTCTTCTTGAACGCAAATGACTAATTTATCGGAAACGAAATTAGAATGGATAAAATTACTTTCTTTCTCAGGTTCTCGAATCAATGTTGGAATACCTGAGTTTGATAAAGAATAGATGGTATCTATTGTCATGTATTCATCATCATATACCGGATTTTGCTCATCTCCTCCGATACATAGTCTGTACTTGACAACGACATGAACTTGCTTGTATTTATCTCGCTTGATTTTAAAAGTTGATTGAGATTGACAATAGCAGTCTGCATGCAAATAAAATTCATTAAAATAGATCGTCGCAACAATCCTGTCATTTGTTTCTTGATATTCTATAAAATCTTGATTATATTGTCCCAAAAAAGAAACAAACAAATTAAACTCAATACTGTCGTTTGTATATTCATTTATTGTAATGCTGTCAATTTTTGTTTCATTCTGTGAAAAGCAAGGTGAAATAATATACGTATTCAACAACAGAAACATTAAAAAAATAATTTTTCTTTTCATAATTTAATCAAATGTTTATAAACCAATTCTTTCTTTTCTGCCCACAACGCTGAAAGATTCGGTTTGTTATTAATTTTTTCTACTTGTGGTTTTTAGCTCTTCCGGAGGTGTTTGAAAACAGAGATTAAGTGTTGCTCAAATGCTTTGGGAAGAGTCGGATAAAACATCGGAACGGGGAAACAACATGCCGTAATTACTGGCATGGAAAATTTTCCCGTAAAAAGGGAAAAGCGCTATGGGAGGCAAAATACATTTCATAACAAAGAATAATTACGCGTTTGTTGAAATTATTGTGTAAAATTAGATATAAAAATGAAATTTAGCAACTATTTTTAAATTTTATATTGATTTTTTTACAAAATAATTTTATGTATACCAGCTTGTTTTTTATCCCTGTCAATGATTTTCAATAACTTTATCTGACGGAATGTGGGGTAGCACGATTAGGTATCATATCCGGTATTCATAAAAAGAATTAACCATTTTCCGTTTTCATTTTTATTTGTTTGTGCGTAATTTGAATATTTAGCGCTAACTTTGCATCGGCAACAAAACTTTTGAATTGAAAGAGAATCTGCACATAGAATTTAAATCGGGATTTAATGAAGATGTGATTGAAACACCGACAGCCTTTGCCGATACAAAGGGCGGCAAAGTGTTGGCTGGCGTTCGTGATGATAGTACGGTTGTTGCTGATAAAGACACCGAAAAACGAACATTTATGCAAGAAGTATTGTTGAGAGAAATAGCCAATAATAAGTTTATTACAACTCCGGAATTAAACGAAAAAGTGAAGATAAACATTAGAAACACAAAAAATATTTCAAAGATTAATTCCAAAGGACTTTTGAAGCGTGTCGGTTCGGATAAAGGCAATTATTGGCAAGTAATAGATCATAAAAAATATAAATCATGTCAAAAGTATCACAACCCACAGATATGTGCATCATTCTGACCTATCGTTGTCCAATGCGGTGTAAAATGTGCAACGTGTGGGAATATCCAACGAAAAAGAGCGAAGAAATCACACCGGAAGAAATAGAACTCCTTCCGAAGGTAAAATTCATCAATCTTACCGGTGGAGAACCTTTTGTGAGGGAAGATTTGGATAAAATTGTAGCGGTTTGTTTTACAAAATCGCCGCGGGTTGTAATCTCTACATCGGGTTGGCATGAAGATAAGGTGATTGCCTTAGCAAAAAAATTTCCTGCTATCGGTATCCGTATCAGCATAGAGGGCCTGTCGTGCAAAAACGACGAGCTTCGCGGACGTGTCGGCGGCTTCGACAAAGGACTTCGTACTTTATTGACTTTGAAAGAAATGGGACTGAAAGACATTGGATTCGGATGTACGGTTTCAAACAACAATTCAGCGGATATGCTTTCGTTGTATCGCTTGTCTTTGTCGCTTGGAATGGAATTTGCTACGGCCGCTCTTCACAATTCTTACTATTTCCATAAACAGGATAATGTGATTACAAACAAGGAAGAAGTATGCAGCAATTTTGAACAATTAATTAATATGCAGTTACGGGAAAACCATCCTAAATCGTGGTTTCGTGCATTTTTCAACATGGGATTGATTAATTACATCGAAGGTAACAAGCGCATGTTACCTTGTGAAGCGGGATTAGTTAATTTTTTTGTAGAACCCAATGGCGACGTTTATCCTTGCAATGGGTTGGAAGAAAAATACTGGATGGAAAAAATGGGAAATATACGTGAAACCACTGATTTTCAAAAAATATGGAATAGCGAACAAGCCCGGAAAGTGCGCGAAAGGGTGCGCAAATGTCCTAAAAACTGCTGGATGGTCGGAACGGCGTCGCCTGTAATGAAAAAATATATCAGAGGACCTCTTATTTGGTCTGTTAAAAATAAAATGCGCAGTTTACAAGGAAAACCGGCAATTTTGGATAAATGTTATTACAAGGTAGGACAGGATCCGCAACAGGGAAATTTACGTGAAGCAACATGAAAATTGTCGTTACCGGAACTCGTGGCATTCCCCATATTTTGGGCGGCGTTGAAACCCATTGTGAAGAACTTTTTCCGCGTATTGCCGGAAAAGGAGGGGACATCTCAATCATACGCCGGAAAAGTTATACAAATGATTTTCTCACCGAATACAAAGGCGTAAAATTAATCGACCTGACAACGCCCCGAAAGAAAGCTTTTGAAGCTATTATTCACACAACAAAGGCGGTCTGGTACGCCCGGTACAAACTTCGTGCCGACATAATCCATATTCACGCTGTTGGACCGGCAAGTGTCGCACCTCTGGCCCGTTTAATAGGTTTGAAAGTGGTTTTTACACATCATGGACCTGATTATGAGCGGGATAAATGGGGTAAGATTGCTCGTTTTATGCTTCGGATGGGTGAGCGGATGGGTGTAACATTCGCCAACGAAGTAATCGTGATTTCCAATGTAATTAACGAACTGATAATTAAGAAATACCGGAGGGAAAACGCTCATTTGATATACAACGGAGTGCCTCTTCCGGAATTTTTCACAGATTTGGATTATCTTCGATCTTTGAAAATCGAATCAGAGAAATATATTTTTGCTATGGGGCGCTTTGTTCCTGAAAAAAATTTCCATCAATTAATTGGTGCTTTTGCATCCTTGAAAGATAAAAAAGATTACCGGTTGGTATTGGCCGGCGACGCCGATTTTGAAGATGATTACTCAAGGAAGCTAAAGCAACAAGCTCGTGAAAACGAGGTTGTGCTTACCGGTTTTGTCAAAGGAACTCAATTGCAAACGTTATTGACCCATGCTGCTTTTTTTGTGCTTCCGTCTTCTCATGAAGGGTTGCCTATTTCTCTTTTGGAAGCAATGAGTTACCACTTACCTGTCCTTGTAAGTGATATTCCGGCTAATAGGGAAATACAAATCCCGGAAGAATATTATTTCAAAGTAGGGAATATTGCGGAATTAAGCGGTAAATTACAAGATTACATCAATTGGGACATGCCCAAAACCGATTACGCAATGGATAAATACGATTGGGATACAATAGCCGGTCAAGTTATAGATGTGTATAACTCACTGTTTTAACAGATGTGCGATCTTCAACGTGCGTACAAAAACTCAGGTTAATATCTTTTATTCTCAAATTCGTTTTCATCAATTTTGACGTCTTTTCCTTCGGAGAACTCATTTAGTAGAAATGCGATATCCTATCGGATATAAAAGCGATTCTTTTTATGATTTATAACACTATGTAGAAAATAGTTTATATCTTTGTACTATTAAATTGAAATATATATTATTAAAGTGGTTTAATAAGAAAAAGAAACTTTTCAGCGTATCTTACAAATATATTAATGAAATTGAACAAGATTCCGAGTAGTTTACTTTGACACAAAAAGTATTGTTGAGAGAAACAATTGACAATAAGTTTGTTTCAATTTCGGAATAGAGTAAACAAGGTAAATATAGACATTGTGAACACAAATCGACTAACATTCATAGATATTGCAAGAGCTATATGCATTATTTTAATTGTAATCTATCATTATAATCCGAGCAATGCTCCCGATTGGTACTTAATTTTAAATAATATTGGAGTAAATTTTCGAATACCGCTTTTGATGTTTATTAGCGGGTATATATATTCGATGACTAAGAAGCCGATAACATACAGAAAATTTATTTTTAACAAATTCAAACGCCTGATTGTTCCTTATTTTTTCGTTTCCACATTTATTATTTGCACTAAACTATTAACAGATAAGAATATGTATGTCGAAAATCCGGTTTCTTTATTCTCTTTTTATGAAATGTTTTATTTTCCTTCTGCCGGTTTTTTCACGTGGTTTATCTATGTTCTGTTTTTAATCTTTTTGATTATACCTTTTATCAATACACCTCAAAAGTTAAATATTTCTTTGATTATATCGTTCTTGCTTCTGTTGATTCCGGTAAAGTCTGTACAGTTGTTTTATTTGGTTCAATTAAAGGAATACCTGTTTTATTTTGTTCTCGGCTGTTTTATTTATGCAAAACCCGGTATCAAATTGATTATAGACAAAATACCGACTGTCGTATTTTTAGCATTTTTTGTGAGTCTATATGGACTTAAATTTATTATTCATGTATGGTTTATTCCTTTGATGAACTTTTCCTTAGCTGTTACAGGAATCTTTTTTATCCTGAATATATCTTGCAGATTGATAAGGGAATGAATCCAATCAAACGGTTTTTCCTCCGGTTGGCTCCTTATAGCTATACGATATATCTTTTTCATACCACGGTGGAAGGGTTTGCAAAATCGGTATTATTAAAAATACCGATTGAAAATCATTTAACGCCGGATTTTTTTTATATTCTCAAAGCGTTATTGATTATAATTTCAGGTGTTTTTGTGCCGATCGTTCTCCATAAAACAGTAGTATCGAAAAGTATGTTGTTTAGTTTTCTTACGGGAGCAAAATATCTTCCGAAAAGATATAAAGAAGTTTCCTAACCCATTAATTTGCCGGTATCTTTGAGTAGTGAAATTGTTCCGATTCCGATGGGCAACGCCCATCGCTATTGATTATCGCCCTTTTAGGGCTTCTCTCCATCCCGTCAGGGACGGAATGTTGATAGAATATTTAGTTCGGATGTTTCAATCATTAATGCACCAAAATCCTCTATATTGTTACCATAAGACAGGAACGGCACTATTTAAACGAAACACACTTATTTCAGGTATTAATAACTCTGAAAAAACAAATAAATTAAAATTTGACTTTTCCAGTTTTTCTCTGCAAAAATTGCTATAATGGGCGAATTTTTTACTTAATATGTCATCTTGATCTTTAACCGATATATTAAAATCATCTTCCTTATATTCCTTATTTTGCGGTTCTTTGGATGTAGATTTGAAACTGCATGCCATTTCTCTTCTATCGACTGTTTCAGCATTTCTTCTTTTTCATCGGAAACGTTGTCCACTTCCTATGTTATTGTTGGCTTTGGCTTGTTTTTCCTGCGGTAACTTTTTCATCAGTCAAGGAAAAATACTGTGTGCTAAAGTCGCAAGGATTACCAAATAGCCAATAACACAGATCCCGAGAATTATCACAAAAGTGAGGTTTGCCGTACCTGTGTCAAAGCCTTTTTCGAGCATAACTCGTCTTCCTATCATTGATATGATTACTCCGACAAGGAAAACTATCAATGAAAGAATAATATGGCTGTTGATTTTACGGTAATCCATATCGAGAGTTTATTTTATTTTCCAGTATCCGCCTTTGTCGCCACCGATACGTTCTATAATTCCTTTTGTTTTAAGAGATTCAATATATCTATAGACAGTGGTTGTTCCTGTGTTTAATTGAGTGGCGATAGAACTTCTTGAAATATAATTATCTTTTTTAATCAATGCTAAAATTTCTTTCTCTCGAACGGACAATTTTTCAGCACCATCTGCACCGTTTTCTGCACCACTTTTAGTGTTTTCTGCACCGTTTTCTGCACCACTTTTAGTGTTTTCTGCACTATCTGCACCGTTTTCTGCTTCATTCTCCGATACAGGATCGACATTCATAACTGTAACCTTGAATGTAGAAATATCTTTGAAGTCGAAAATTGCTTGACCGTTTTTATTTTTTTCAAGTGTTTCCTGTACCATGTTTATTCCTCGATTGAAACGGTTTACATAACCAAGCGCTTTCATAGCTTCAGCGATTACAGGATTACGATAGTCATTGACATTCGGAAAGTTTTCGGGTTGCACTTTTCCATACAAACTGCCCGGATTATCCATTTCTATCCTATCCGAATATTCATAGAACTTGGCGGGAGCATTTGTCTGGTAGTTCCGGTGCATAATGAGATTCATCGCTAATTCTCGGATAGCTTCGTATGGATAGTTAATTCTCATTTCTTCTCGTAGAACCGTAACAAATACAGGACGTTGCTTTTGTATCGTGTATTTGATAAAGTAGTCGATTTCCTTTAACAGAGTAATCAGGTTTCCCGAAAATTGTCTTTCGTTTATAACTCTGGACGTAATGCTTTTTCCTGCAAACTCAACGTATTGTATGTACGCACCAAAAAGAATATGCACAGGGTCTTTGCCTATCAATAAAATACCTGCAACAGTCGGGCAATCTTGAACTATATCGAAAAGTTTTAAAGAAGCCAGTTGCTGTTTTATATCTCGTTTGTCTTCTTTAATGATATGAGCATCTACAAACTTTGGTAGATATTCCTTCTTGAATAAATCTAAATCCAAGTCGTCAATAGTGCTGTGTAAACAAGGAGTTGTGTCGTAAGTAGGTGATTTTACTTCACTTTTCTCGCGAAGAATACGTATCTCTTCCTCGTTGGCTTCACTTTTTCTCGGTCCAATTCGGACATAAACTGTCCCTTTATAATTGACTGGCGTAATTTTACTCGGCAAAACTTCGACTACTGCTATGTCTCCTTCCGGCAAAGATACTTTTTCAACCATTAAAGCTGGTTTAGGTTGTATATTTCCGTCAGAACGTAATCCGGCAAGATTCCTCAAAAGTTCGTCTGTTACTTCTAGCCCGGACAAAGTTCCGTCATCATAAGCACCAATCATTAGATAGCCGGGTAGTTTTTTATTGGATAAATTATTGGCAAAAGCACAAATAACTTTGGCAAACTTATCAGTATCTTTTGTCGAAATGGTTCTTTCAACCCTTTCGCTCTCTATATCTTTTAATAAGACGCTTATTTCCTCCTTTGAAATCATAATATATTGGAATTTAAGACAAAGGTACACATTTATTCTAACATGCCGATTAGTTCTTTTTTCATATCGTCGTCAATCGTTCTGTATCGGGAAAAAGCTTAACTTCCTTCTTTGTGTCCGCTTAATACTCCGACTAAATTAGGGTCTTTCACTTTTTTGTATATGTTTCCGATAAAACTTTGTCTTGCCATATATCGCTGATTATAACCGTGTTAAAATCCTGCTCGAAGAAAACAAAAAAAGACCGAAGGTCTTCAAGATGAATAACCCCCAATGAAGCGAAGCGATTGGGGGATGAAAAGAGTATCTTCTTCTCCCCTTTTTCCAATCCATCTCCA
>JAIRLY010000223.1 GCA_031259075.1 Dysgonamonadaceae bacterium
GCGTCAGCCGGGGTTTCTCTGGTTGGGAGTTGACGGATCATTAACCGATACTTTGACTTTTGAGTTGGCTGCTGTAGATAGAACAGGATTTACCTATCAATGGTACAAACGTGATCCGGTGACTTTGCTTTCCACTGCCATTGCAGGCGCTACAAGGGATACCCTCTTCATTGGTAGTTCCGACCTGACAAGTTACGGCATCACCGAAGCCGGAAAAGTGTATCAGTTTTATTGCGTGGTGGTTAGCGGTTCGCAGTATGGCATTAGTGGTACCGGCCGTGTCGTTTACGGCACCGGCGCTCGCCTTGCTAACGGCGGCTGGATAAAAGTTGCTCCTGCCAACTTGGGAGCAGTGCAATCTAAATCGTTGGACGAACAGATTGCTTATGAACCTTCTGCTACAGCATCTGGCGTCAATGATAAGGCTTACGATTCTACGGTTTACGGCGATTGGTATGAATGGGGACGTAAAAAAGACGGTCACGAAAATCGTGGAGTACTTGCCTCTAATACTATTAGTACTTATTTAAACGTTGCAACAGGTGGTGTTGAGACTACTCATCTGAATGAAGAAGACGGACAAATTAAAAATAGTGAAATTGCTCTTTACGGCAAATTTATTCAGCGTGATGCCGGCACGAATGATTGGCGTCAATATCCTGAAACGACTGAAAATTCTGCTACTGCTCCTGCCCATGCTTGGACTTGGGGTGATCCCGTAAACGGTATTACCAATTTAGATCCCTGTCGGTCCGTATTAGAAGATACTTGGCGTGTGCCTACTCTGGCAGAATGGGTACAAATCGCATCGAACAACACTTGGATTTGGCAGGACGGCGGCGGAAACGGCACTTCCGGCTATTTGCTTAAGCCCGGTGGTGCAAACAAACCTACCGCTTTTTTCTTGCCCGCCGCAGGGGGCCGTAGCCGCATTGGCGGTGCGCAGGGCTATGTCGGTTCCATCGGCTACTAGTGGAGTAGCGCTGTTACAGGTACTATCTCGTACAACCTCTACTTTACAAGCGAGAGCATGAATGCAGCGAGTACGACCAATCGTGCTACCGGCTTTACGGTACGTTGCGTTTCAGAATGATACGATTAATCAGAAATACAACTGCTCTGTAGATAGAGGACATAAAGAAGATAAACATCATGTCTATCTTCTTCAGCGATTCAGGGAGAAAAAACATAAAATATAAATAATTGAAAATAAAAAGGATAAAAGATTAGGAAAAATAAAAAATTCCGGCTAATTTTGCAGGATAAAACAAGGTAGGAGCCTCAGCCCCTAAATATTTGAGGCTGAGTGATTAACTACAGTGTTCTTTCATATTAAAAAAAATTAAAGCCGCAAGGAAGTTGTGATAACTAAGCCTTGCGGCTATTGTTTTTTAATAGCCTCAATGGTAGTGATATTTTTTTTGAATAACAAAGAGATATATCACTTTTTTTCAATGCAGGATAAATTCTAAAGTGCAATTATCTTACAATATTATTACAAAAACTTAGCAAAGTAACTGCATTTATCCGCTTACTTTTCTTTTTTTATGATTGAAAACTGAAATTTTTTTTAATCGCTGAAACGCTGGTTATTCCTTTTTAATTTGTCTTGTAAAAAATTATTTATATTTGCAGGACAATTAATTAAAATTTTATTTTTATGAAAAACGCGTTTTTAACAATTATGATTTTCGCTTTTGCATCGAATGTGTCGGCACAACTGAAAAGCGGAAACGCTGCCAAATCTATAACGGGATTGCAAAACGCGGCAAGCAGCGGCGCATCTCTGCAACAAAACACTCCCAATCCGTTCAATCAATCGACGCAAATCAAATACTATTTACCCGCAACGGTAAAAACCGCTTATTTATGTATTTATGATTTGCAAGGCGCTCAATTGAAACAAACGGCTATACAGGAAAGAGGCGAAAGCGTACATATTTTATACGGCTCGGAATTGAAAGCCGGTATCTATCTGTATTCTTTGATTGCCGACGGACAGGAAGTGGATACGAAACGAATGATTTTAACAAAATAGGAGGGATAAATTACGAAAACACTGAAATTTTTCTTATTCATCCTGATTTGTGGTGCAAGTTATACAGGATGCAGTGAAAATTAGAATATAAGCAACAATAACGTACCGGTCGGCGATGATGTTACCGCGTCTTATACTGTAATAGATTCTGTTTATTTTTACTTGTCTGTGTGTAAATTGAAATCTTTCATGTAACTTCGCGACGGATTAAGTTATTTTAAATGGATATTGCAGCATTAGTTTCGGGTGGAGTAGACAGTTCGGTCGTGGTTTACCAATTGAAGGAAGCCGGCTATGATCCTACTGTTTTTTATCTCAAAATCGGCATGGAGGAGAAAGCCGGATATACCGACTGTCCGGCAGAAGAGGATATAGAGATTACGGCTTATATCGCTAAAAAATATGGCTGTAGAATGGAAGTCGTTTCACTTCATGAAGAGTATTGGGCGAATGTGGTCGGTTATACCATCGACGCTGTTCGGCGTGGATTGACTCCTAATCCGGATATGATGTGTAACAAATTAATCAAATTCGGGACATTCGAACAAAAATGGGGTCATGCGTTCGACAAGATTGCGACCGGTCATTATGCGACTACTACCGAGATGGATAATAAAATTTACCTTTCTACAGCCGCCGATAAGGTAAAAGATCAAACTTATTTTTTGGGACAAGTCGATTACTTGCAAATATCTAAACTCCTGTTTCCTGTCGGTCATTTGCAAAAAAGCGAGGTACGCGTCATTGCCGCAGAACAAGGTTTGCCGAGCGCATTGCGGAAAGACAGCCAGGGAATCTGTTTTCTTGGAAAAATCAACTACAACGATTTTATCCGCAGGTATTTAGGAGAGAAACCGGGTAAAATTGTCGAAAGGGAAACCGGTAAGGTATTGGGAGAACACAAAGGTTATTGGTTTCATACGATCGGACAAAGGAAAGGATTGTATTTGAGCGGAGGGCCTTGGTTTGTGATACAAAAAGATGTTCTTCAAAACACGATTTATGTATCCAAGGGATATGATCCGGCGACTCAATATGGGAAAGTGGTTAACCTGCAAGGATTTCATTTTATTTCCGGTGATCCTTGGGGCGATTTCGCAGGCGAAAAAGAAATTACGTTCAAAATACGACATACACCTGAATTTACTTTTGGTAAAATCAGACGCACAGGCGATATTTACCGGATTGAATCGGATGACAAAATTCAAGGAATAGCCGCCGGACAGTTTGCTGTGGTTTACGATCGCAAATGTCGGTTATGCCTGGGTAGCGGTATGATTATCGAATGAATGGTAGTGGCTTAAATTCGTTAAGCGGAGTTCAAAAATAATCCCGACTTGAAATAATATCGTTCAATATAAGTTCCGATTGCATTATCATGAATTTGGGCTAAATCTACTATTGTTTTATTTTTTTATTTCAAAAAATCTCACTACTTTTGCTTAGTTTTTAAACAAAATTTATCATTTTTTTATAAAGAAACAGAGATTATTTTTAACATTACATATTAATTAAGAAAGCGTTAGCTTACATTCTTGTGATAGAAATCTGAACAATTTCAATACATGCAAGAATAAGTTAGTAGACGCTCACGTTGGATGCGTGGGTATAACTTATTTGCATGTATGGGTAGTTCAGAACCTCTATCATAGATAAAGTTAAAGTCCCACGCTTCTCATTTTTAAATCGCTTCTCTTCGGGACTTAAGGAGCCAACTTAACAATTAAGAATTAGGAGTTGACGCCACGCGTCGCTCATACATACTTTCCGGTTGATGGTAAAGACAACTATTCGATTTAAAACAATCATTTTTCTCATCGTTTAATAAAAGCAGGTTGTCTTTACCGGAACCGGGAAAATTAGGAATTAAGAATTATAGATAACATTATTAATTTAAAATTTTATTAAACATGAAGCAAAAAATGATTTTTTTAGCGTTGACGCTCTTGGTTTGGAGCGTAGCAAGTATGAATGCGCAAGTTAATATCGGTAGTTCCGGCGATCCTCATAAAGGCGCGATACTGGACTTGTCGCAAAGCAGTAACGAATTGGGCGTATTGTTCCCAAAAGTTTATCTGTTTAACACAAAAGATTTTACATTGCCGGCAGATGGAAGTGTGGAAGCTACAGGGATGATCGTCTACAACAGCAATATAAGCCTGACCGATGGAGCGGGGCTTTATGCTTGGAACGGTTCGGAATGGAAAAGCATGAACGCCGGCAGTGCCAACAGTTGTGTCCCGATAACGGCTACGGCAACAACTGTAAGAACCGGAAGCAATGCAAAAATAACGATAAGCATTACTGCAGGAAAACCTACGTTCAGTTACATTTGGTCGAAAGATGGAAATACCGTTCGTACCACAGCCAATGTAACTGCCGTAAGCGATAGCTATACCACCACCGGAGAGGGAGTTTATACCGTGACTGTTACGAATCCCTGCACCGCTACGCCGGTGAGTTTTATCTTTGATGTGAATGCTGCCGGCGAAATATTAACGGATAACGGAAACGGAACTTATACCGACAGTCAGGGAAATCTGATATATAACGGAAAAACCTATACGCCGATTAAAAGCGATATTCCCGGTGTTTATTTAGATGAAGACAACGAAATAGTATATGCCGGTGCGGACGGTATTCCGGATACGGCAGATGATGATGTGTTTGTAACACCGGATTATCCGCTTCCAACACAAAGCACACTGTTTTCCGTAAAATATCCGGTTACTGTACACCCAAATGGAGAATACCAAATGGAACTGGATTTTGCGGATGGCCGCACTTATGCAAATACGGCGATGGATACTTATACCGGTAA
>JAIRLY010000244.1 GCA_031259075.1 Dysgonamonadaceae bacterium
CGATTCGCTTAAAGCCAACGTAACGACATTTGTTCCAAATCATTGGCATGGGGATTGTCTGGGTGGTCTGGAATATCTTCATTCAAAAGGCATCAAATCTTTCGCCAATCAATTAACGATAATACTGGCAAAAGAAAATGGAATGCCTGTCCCGCAACATGGCTTTACCGATTCTCTACGGTTGAATTTACACGGAACAGATATTTACTGCCATTACCTGGGCGGCGGACATTCGGCGGATAATATCGCGGTCTGGATTCCTTCCGAAAAAATACTGTTTGGCGGATGTATGGTAAAAGACATTCATTCGAAAGGGCTTGGCAATCTTTCGGATGCGAAAATTGAAGAATGGCTTCCAACCATTCAAAAAGTGAAAGCAAAATTCCCCGATGCGGAAATTATCATTCCGGGACACGGACAGATTGGAGGGAAAGAATTATTAGAACACACAAAAATACTGTTACACAAATATCACAAAGATGAAAATTAGAATTATCCCGGTATTATCAATTTGTATTGTAATACTTGTTTGGTGCAATGCAGGTATGGGGCTGTTTTACAGCAATGGCGGCAAACCGGAATTTGTTGAAAACATTTATGGTGAAACAGTACAATTGTTTGGGAATGGGGTTTATGCAAATAACTCCATGCTGAAAGCCACTACTGCTAAAGGTTCTGATTTAGTGATGCTTTTGGTATCATTAGGACTGCTTATAGCCACGTTGAAACGGGATTCAGGGCCAAAAGCGAAACTTCTGCATGGAGGGCTTCTTGTGTCTATCCTCTACTATTCGGCAACAACCGCCTTTGGCATTACTTAC
The DNA here is from genome assembly GCA_031259075.1 of Dysgonamonadaceae bacterium. GTDB lineage: Bacteria > Bacteroidota > Bacteroidia > Bacteroidales > Azobacteroidaceae > Azobacteroides. Next base: position 822 of record JAIRLY010000244.1, read on the forward strand.
AGCCGTATGTTTCTGCTATATCTTATAGCATTTTCTGTCGCGTTTTTCACATTTGTTCTCAGTATGATTGACATGAATATAACAATTGAACCGGTGAATAAAGACAAGAAGTATGTCGGAACCGCCATTTTTACGATAATTGCCGGATGTACGGCGCTGGTATGGTTGATGAGCATACTGCCCACTCTGTTCACAGATACACCTTTGGACATCATAGATATATCAACTACCGAGCCTACGTTTGTTATTGATATTGGTCTTATTTTTCCAACCTGCCTGATTGGGGGTATTATGCTGTTGAAAAAAAAGCAGGCAGGATATATCCTGTCGCCGGTTATGCTCACTTTTTTGGCAGTTATAGCTGTTACGGTAATCGGTCAATCCGCAATACAGTTATACTATGGAGTGATTATTTCCATTCAACAACTGATCGGATACGTTGTTACTTTTGTAGCATTTGGGTTCATTGCAGCAGTTATAAATACACGCTTTATGCTAAAATGTTGGCCTAAAGGAAAGTAATAATTACTTGTATATCCAATATAATCTTTAGAATATTATATTGAAAATTAGCAAAATAGAGGACTCGAATTTAATAAAAATTGAAGGACTTTTCGACTACGAATATGAAAGATATGCGGCTATTTTATGAAGCATGGGGTTCAATATTCCAAATTGCCCGCTAACGGCGGACGAAATAGATAAAAATCGTCAGTTACTAATTGACGATTTACGGAACATTGATTATGAACAGTTTTGGGATGAAATCCTAATTTGGCAGTTATCAACTGCCGAAATAATCTTCGCACAATCGGAAAAGCCTCTAAAAAACAATGCCTCTATCTTTGCACCCAAGATAACATCAGTGAAATATGGAACAGCGAATATCGACAAGAGAAGATTATCTGAAACGGATAAACATCGTGATTGAGTATATCAATGCTCATCTCGATGAAAATATAGACCTTGAACATCTTGCCGAAGTATCCAATTTCTCGAAATGGCATTTCCAGCGGATGATGAAAGCCTATACGGGTGAACCTGTTGGCATCTATATTATCAGGGTGCGGGTGGAGACGGCAGCGAAACTGTTGCGCTATTCGGAAATGTCTGTCGGCGAAATTGCTTACCGGGTGGGATATGACACGCCTTCCTCCCTGTCGAAAATATTCCGGATGTTTTACAGTATTTCTCCGAGCGAGTATCGTAACAATAAAAATTATACAATCATGAAACCAGTTCAATTAAACGAAAATTTGAATCTGAAAGCGCCAAAAATATTGACACTGGAGCCTAAACAGGCGATCTATCTGAAATTAACGGGCAACTACCAAACTCTGGATTTTGGAGGGGCGTGGAATCGTCTGTGGCAGTTCGTCAAGGAAAACAAACTCTTTTCCGCCGGTATTGAGCATATTGCAATTTATCACGACGACCCCAAAGTGACGGAAGAAAGCAAGCTGCGCACCGACATTTGTCTGGCGCTACCCAAGAAAGCCGAAGCGAAAGGCGAAATCGGCGTAAAAACAATTGAAAGAGGCAAGTATGCGATGTTCCTCTACACCGGCTCTTACGAACATCTGGGAGCGGTTTACGATACCATCTACGCCAAATGGTTGCCGGAAAGCGGACAGAAACTGCGGGACTGTCAATGCTTTGAGAAGTACATCAATAATCCCGGCAAGACTCCGGTCGAAAAGTTGAAGACGGAAATCTATGTGCCGGTAGAGTAAGCAGTCAGCAAGGCATAGTTATCTTCATCAAAACAAACAAAATACACTTTTTCAATCGTGTCGTTTCCTGCTAAAAAGGCTGCTACCGTTCGGAAAGCAATGGCAGCAGCATCTTTTTTGGGATAACCGTACACTCCGGTACTGATATTCGGGAACGCAATAGTTTTACAGTCATTTTCCACTGCGAGCAATAGTGAGTTCCGGTAACAGGCCGCTAATTTTTGAGGCTCGTTACGCTGCCCGCCGTTCCACACGGGACCAACAGCGTGGATAACAAAGCGTGCCGGTAATTTTCCCGCTCCTGTAATCACCGTCTCTCCCGTTTTACAGCCGCCTTGTTTAGCCCTGATTTGCTTACACTCTTCCAAAATGGCTGCTCCTCCGGCACGATGGATTGCCCCGTCCACGCCTCCGCCGCCCAGCAAAGAACTGTTGGTGGCATTGACAAGGGCGTCTGCCTGAATCTTTGTAATGTCGCCCCTGATAATTTCGATTCTTTTCATGCCGTAAAGTTAGGCAAAATCCTTCATTTTTTGCTTCGGGTAAATTTTTCAAGTCATTATCAAGTTGAAGATTTTATTTTTTAGCGCAATGAACTTCATAAGCATCGCATTATCAAACAATTAATTTTATTTCGATTATCAAGTTGATATAAAGTTCAGTGCCCATTTACAGCCTTGTTTTTATTCTTAAATCGTCCGAATTAAGGCTATTTTGTCCGTTTTTTCTGCCTCAAAGAACGATTTTCAAAGCTGTTTTTTACATCTCATTTCCCACAAAATACACAATGCGCAGATTATCAGTTATATATAAAAACTTTCAAAAAAAGTATTATCAACTTGTCAATACCTGATAATTCAACCTCCGACCTTTGTCCCGTAAAACAAAAGCAACGGAAAAATATGAACGTCATAAAATAAATAAGCCATGACAGACAGAGAATTAACAACATTCATACAAAACTGGTTCGAGCACCTTATAATGCGGTTCGACCGGATAGACCGGCATTTGGAAAAAATGGCGATGAAAGAGAAATTGCTGGAAGGCGAACGGCTGTTGGATAATCAGGATGTTTGCCAGTTGCTCAACGTGAGCAAGCGCACGCTACAACGTTACCGTTCATCAGGTGAACTACCTTATCAGATGATTTACCACAAGACTTTTTACAAAGAAAGCGACGTGGAAGCCTTTATCAAGGCCAACTTCGCCAAAGGGGAAAATGAAAATGAGGAAGATAAAAACCCTGATGATACTACGGACGAAGATACGGAGAATGATGCTCTAAAAGATACAGGCAGCAATCCTGACTATAAAGGGGACACCCCCGAAGAAACAGACGACGAATAAGCCTGTCTGCATTTTGTCCACATTCATAATAATTTTGAAAGAACCCAGCACCGTCGTGATGACAGGCGCGGGGTTCGCTGTTCTTTTATAAAAATGGTTATCGGATGATTTTTTAAACGTAAATTTGCAGACGTATAAAGCGAAATAATGAAGTTATTAACGAAATATATATCCAAGCAATTTGCAAATCCTTCCGGCGTTGGCGGCAGGACTGTCGCATCTGTTATGAATCAGCAAAACCGGAAGCAATATCAAGCCGTACTGGACAATATCAACATTCAACCGACAGATACGATTTTGGATATTGGTTTCGGCAACGGTTATTTGATTGGGAACTTATTGAAACATCATCCTGCGAAGATATGCGGCATTGAGATATCGCGAGATATGCTGACTTTAGTCAGTCGTAAACATCGTCAAGATGTCTCAATGGAAAAATTGGATTTACATTTGGCAGATATTAAAGCGTTACCTTTTGACGATGCCTATTTTGATAAAATCTGTACTGTAAACACGCTCTATTTCTGGAACAATGCCGACCGTAGTTTTGCCGAAATCGAACGTACTTTAAAACCCGGCGGAATATCCCTAAATGTATTTTACAGTAAAGATTTTTTGGATAATATGGCTCACGCTCAATACGGATACTCAAAATATTCGATAGAACAGGTTGTGAAAATGACAGAAAAGAGCGGATTGAAAGTTGTTCGGGTTATCGAAATTCAAACTGAAATGTCGTATTGTGTTATTGCTAAAAAGGAATAAGATGAAGAATTCTTTTACATTAGATAAGTTCATAAAATGACTTTCTTTTGCGTTTGCACTGCATAATTTTGAGGAAGCATGGACTATCTGCATGGGAACATTTGAATTCAATCCATTCATCGTAAGCAACATACAATTTGTCATTGCCGTTTCGTTATTTACCATTCTCGGATTTATTCTTGTTTTTGGAAAAAACCTCTATCGAAGTCAGAAATACTACCAATACGCAATAACCGGATTTGCCGGAATGCTTTTCTTGAATACCTTTTTTCCACATATACTTTCGGCTTTCTATTTCAGAACTTATATGCCCGGTTTTATTACGGCATTGATACTTATCCTCCCACTTACAAGTCTTATCTTATAGAAAACGTTTCAGTCGAAAATATTTTCAAATAAGCAATTCGTAATGACTATTCTTTCCGGTGGAATTATCGGGATAGCGTTAGTCGCTGCCTTTTTTTGTATTGGATATGTTTTTTCTTAAAGTCAAAAGGCATTAAAATTCACCCCGCCTTGCGAGCGACTGAAACAACATTATGCGCATCAAGAAAAAGACCGTTGGAGATGTTTGAACTCCAACGGTCTTTCAATTAGATTTTGAAACCCTTTCGCTCCGACGACGCACCGTGCGAAGGCCGTGCGACGACCAGCCGCTCGCCCATAATTTTATTAATCGTCTGCAAATTATCCGGCATGGGGACAAATTTATTTTCCTCTTTCGGAACACCCGTCATAATACCGACACTTTGGTCAATGGGTTTCAGCGATGCTTCGATTTTACGCTCCATTACGGTCAATTCCGCTTTCAACCCTTTCAACTCGTCTTCTTTTTTCCAGACTTCTTCCACTACCGCTTTGAGCGTGGGAACGTCTTTCATCAGTTTTTCGTTGTCCGACTTGTATTTTTCCAGTAAAGCAGGCATGGTGTCGAGAGCGTTAATGAAATTCTGCGCCGCCGTTTTCGGGTCAGTAGCCATGTGACCGTGATTGTAGTTGTACAAAATCTCTCCTTCGCCTTTGACAAAGAAACGGTTCTGCACCAGATCGAAGCCGTCCTTTACGGTCGTTTCCGATTTTACCAGCAGGGTAAATCCGTAGAGCGAGCCGATAGGTTCGGACAAACCGTGCGTCCGGGCTTTGTCGGCAATCTCATTCAACTTCTTGCCAACCGATACGGGGTCGGTAGCCGTAAGGTCGTCTAATTTCACAGGATTGAGGCGCGTACCATCGGGCGCGGTCTGCACACGGGCAGCAAAGGCTTCCACGTCTTTACCGATGCGGGCGATAAAACCCTTGTTGGTTTCAACGGTCTGCATAATTCCTTCTAACTTGTAGCGGGTCGAGGACTTGCCACGGGCAAATGCCTGTTTCTCGCTCTCTAACGAAGCTATCCTTTTCTCCAGCCTCGCTTTCTCCAACAGTTCCGTATTGCCCGAAAGAATGGCGACATACTCCGAAAAATTCATACCGCTTTTTTCGTCCATGCTTCCCTCGTCGATGGTACGTGCACCCATGCTGTTATTCTTTAGCTGGCTGATAAATAATTGCTTGTTGTGCAACAACCCAAATTTATAAGCGTCCAGCGATTTCTCGACGGCATAAATTACCACATCGACTTTGTTATCGGCGTACAGTTTGGCAATCTCGTTGCCTTTGCGAATGCCGCGCCCGTCGCGCTGCTCCAAGTCCGATGGTCGCCACGGTGCGTCAAGGTGATGAATGGCCACGCAACGCTGTTGAGCGTTTACGCCTGTTCCCAACATTTCGGTGGAACCAAACAACACACGGATTTTACCGGCATTCATGTCGGCAATCATGGCTTTGCGGGATTTTTCCGTTCCGGCTTCCTGGATAAAGCGAATTTCCGAGGGCGGGATGCCGTACTGTGTAACGAGCTTTTCTTTAATCTCGCTGTACGGATTCCATACGTCGGGTTTATAGGTTCCCAAATCGGAGAAAACAAACTGAGTTCCTTTCTGTGCATCGAAATCCTTGTAATATTGAGCAATGTTTGCTGCACAGTGGGAGGCTTTGTTATCCACATGGTCATCGTATCTCTGCGGGTCAATCAAGCGCATATCCAATGACATTTTACGGGCGTAGTCCGTAGCTATTAACATCTTTGCTTTTTCTTCGCTTTCAGAAAGCGGTTCGCGCCCCAAAACGGTAGCATCGCCCGTCTTGGCAAAGACCATCAGTTTTTGTATGAACTCCTGCTGGTCGGGCGTAGGCGGAATATTGTGCAAAATCTCGTTCTTCTCCGGTCGGTCGATACCGATGTCCTTCGCCGTGCGGAAGTCCGTAATTTCCGAGTAAAAAGAAGCTAATTCGGGTACTTTGATAAAGTAGCGGAACCGCTCTTTCTGTACAATCTGATTGGTAACCGA
>JAIRLY010000292.1 GCA_031259075.1 Dysgonamonadaceae bacterium
AATGTGATTGAAAATGCTATGTATCAGTATATTGATAATGATCATGTAAAAAATCAAAATGGGGGTTTAAATGACCCTGTAAATGCGAATCCCGACCCTGTAAATGACCCTGTAAATTCTTTTGATGTATTGGAGTTGTTGAAAATCAATCCACATATCACTTATGACGAATTAGTAGAAAAAACAGGTCGTTCGCGAGCTACGATCAAAAGGATGATAAAACGGTTAAAACAGGAAAGATATATTTCTCGTGCCGGTTCAGATAAAACAGGGTATTGGAAAATCAATCAATAAAATGAATGTATGGGCAAAAAGAAACCTAAAATGGGAAATTGCGGTTTGGCTGTTTCAATTGACATTTCTAGTCCGATTTTTTACGTGTTATTTATGGAATAAATTATACTTTTGTGCGTTTTTCTAACGATACAAATGTTTGATTGTGACAAACAGAGTATTGAATTGATTTGGAAATGATTATTAAAAGTATTATCATGTTGTTCGCAGATAGAATTAGACGATTAAGAGATGAAAAACAGATGTTGCGATGGCAATTTGCCACAGCGTTAAAAATAGATGCCGCCGCCTATTGTAAAATAGAAAAAAGCGAGCGCAAATTGACAAAGCGTTGATTGTTGTACAATAGAATATTAATAATTAAAATACACATTGATATGCAACCAAATAAAAGAACCCTCTACGAATTTATTTTTAGAACAGACGGGTATTTCCAAATACCGGACTTTCAACGCCCATATAGCTGGGGAAATTACCAAATAGACACATTTATGTCTGATTTAGAAAAAGTTGCTGTACGAAAAAACACGCACTATTTTGGGACTATAGTGTTCATTCGTGAAAGCGACCATTCGGTAATTATTGACGGGCAACAACGACTTACAACTTCATTGTTGCTGATTAACGCTGCCTATCACGTTTTGCAAGATGCACCACAAAAAAGTACAAATTATACAGCAGAACGTATAAAAGACCAATATCTTGTAAATACATATAACAGCAATGTACAAAACAGAGAAAAAATCACTCTAAGAACTGTTACAACCGACAATGCTGTATTGGAAAAAATATTTAGCGGTGAAGAGCTTGACAGTAACGAAAAAGCAAATAAGCTATACAAGGCTTATGCACGATTCAAAATGTTTTTAGATACCAAAAACAATATTGATGATTACGTTGACGCATTAAAAAAGTTTGAGATAGTTGAAATTATTTTGGATAATAATGATGATAACCCCCAACTGATTTTTGAAAATATCAATTCAACCGGCGAGCCGCTTTCCGCAGGCGATAAAATCAGAAATTGGGCATTGATGTTGAATAATGAAACGGCTCGCAGTATTGTGTATCAATGCTATTGGGAAAAGATAGAAAATAAACTTACTCGTGTAGAAAACGGCAAACAAGTTGACTACATTTCTGACTTTTTCAGGACTTATTTGATGTGCCAACACGATGAATTTGTAAGCGATGCAGATACTTATCCCTCGTTCAAAGAAATGCTTAAAGCTATCAACGATGATGACATTGAATGCATAAAAGTTTTTTACGATAATGTAATGAAATATTTGTCGCCTTATTTGTGTATAAAATTTATGGAAATAAATCCAGAACTTGAGGCATTCAAAGAGCAAGTTTTTTCTTTAAAATTTTTACAAACAGAAATTATAAATACTTTTATTATAAATATTTTTGTTGATTTTATTGAAAACAAACTTACGCAGGACGAAGTTGCAAGTTCATTACATCTTGTCGAAACATTTTTGGTAAGAAGAATTATTGGCGGGTATAAAACGGAAGGATTGAATATGCGTTTTCCTGAATTACATAAAACAATTAGGGAAAAACAAAAAAATAATCCGAAAAAAACATACAACGATTGCCTTTCGGCGTGGATGATGGAAACAAGAGGCCGAACTGTTATATTACCAACAGATGCAGATATCACTAACTCAATAAAAGTTTTGAACTTTTACGGCAACAAAACATATCAGCAGCAATTTATTTTGGCTAAAATATGCGACCAATCAAGAGAATCAGTTTTGTTGCATAATATCTATGGCAAACAAGTAAAGCTAACAGTAGAACATATTATGCCACAAGCAATCAATCAAAAGTGGCAAAAGGATTTAGGAAATAATTGGGAGTTTGTACATAATAAATGGCTGCATACTTTGGCAAACTTGACGCTTACTGCCTATAATTCAAAATATTCAAACCGTTCTTTTGCAGAGAAAAAAACAGTTGAAGATGGTTTTGATAGTTCACCTCTTTTACTTAATAGGTACATAGCAAGCTTTGATTTATGGAATGAAGCAGCGTTAGAAAGACGAGCTGATTGGCTTGTAGAACAGATTATTCAAATATGGAAATATCCTCAAACGACGTTACCTATTTTAGCCGAAAATTTTGAAAATGGCGATGTTTACTCTTCTTCTTATGGTTACGAAGTTGAAGCATTTAGGAGACCATCGTCTGCCTTGATAGACAATAATATGTCCGATATTAGCACTTGGGTTGATTTGTATATTAGAGTATTGCAGTTTATTCAAGAAAAATTCCCTGATAATTTCATTACTTTGATTGACAATAAAGAATTATTTGGTATTGCTGACAGACCGTTGATTACACGAAACAAAGACCTTCCGCATACATCAGGGGAACTTATGCCAGGAATATTTTTTGAAAGAAATCTCGGCCCTCAATCAATAATGAGAAATATAACAAGAATATGCGAATACGTTGGATATAATGAAGATAATTGGCCGGTATATTTTACATTAAGATAACATGCCCCACCTCATAACTCAATACATCACAGAACTCAACAAGCTGTATAAAGCAGGCAACGCCACCGAACACAGTTACCGTCCGGCGCTGAAAATTTTGTTGGAGGCGCTGACGAATTTTACCGCTACCAACGAACCGAAGCGCATTGCCTGCGGCGCGCCCGACTATATCATAACCGACCGGAATTTTGCCGTTGGTTATGTGGAGGCAAAAGACATTTCCGTTAATCTGAACGACAAAAGTTTGAAAGAACAGCTTGACAGGTACAGACATTCGCTCGACAATCTTATAATCACCAATTACCTGACATTTCGCTGGTACGCCAAAGGTGAACTTGTGGAAGAAATCGCGATCGGGCAGTTAATAGACAACACAATTATTCCCTTGACCGACAATTTCGGAAAATTCACGGAAATTATCCGACAATTTGCTGTTTATCAGGCAGTAAACATAAAAACTTCCGTTGCATTGTCGAAACAAATGGCGGCAAAAGCGCGATTGTTAGCCTCGATTCTTGAAAAAGCATTAAACAAAGATATTGAAAACAAGGAAGAAACAGAATTAAACAACCAATATGAGGGGTTCAAAAGTATTCTTATTGACACTGTTTCCACGAAAGATTTTGCCGATTTGTACGCTCAAACTATTGCTTACGGTATGTTCGCCGCGCGGAT
>JAIRLY010000165.1 GCA_031259075.1 Dysgonamonadaceae bacterium
GGGACAGAAGACAATATTTTCTTCCCAATACAACCCGACAACGCCTGTCGCTATTGATTATCGCCCTTTCAGAGATTCGCTCCTTTCTACGTTCTCCATCTCTATTTTTCATTCTTAACTCTTAACTTTTAGTTCTTAGTTCTTAACTCTTAGTTCTTAACTCTTTTTAGTTTTCCCGTCTCCGGTAAAGACAACCGGCTTTTATTAAACGATGAGAAAAATGATTTTTTTGATTCGAATAGTTGTCTTTACCTTCGACCGGAATAAACTATCGTGATACAGGCGGCGGCCATTCTTAACTCATAACTCTTAGTTCTTAGTTCGCTTTCAGGTCCCGAAGAGAAGCGGTTTAAAAATATGAAGCGTGGGACTTTTAACTTTATCTGTTCGTAGAGGTTATCGACTACCCATGTTTACAAATAAGTTATACCCACGCATCCAACGTGAGCGTTCTCTAACTTATTCTCGTAAACATTGAAATTGTCGATATTTCTACGAACAAGAATATAAGCTAACGCTTTCTTAATTAATATGTAATGTTAAAAATAATTTCTGTTTCTTTATGAAAATCTGTTATTTATATTTAAAAACCGCACAAAAATAGTGAGATTTTTTAAAATAAAAAATAAAAAGTAAAGAAAATCAGGGAACCGTACGAAAATATTAATTCTGAGGCATGAAATCGTTACAGGATATTTATCAGAGGTGGAAGATTTTCGGATAGAGAAAAAGCGCTTACACACTCAAATATTTGTTGAACGGTATTTTCGCTACGCTTGCCTGTCAATACTTCCAGTTGGAAAAAATGTCTGGAACGACTTTATTTCCGCTTATTAATCAGAATCTTAGAACAAAACGCCCGGAATATACTGAATTTAATGATAACTAACCATTAAGCATTGATATTATTCAGAATTAGTATAAATAAGATACCGTGTATTGCAAAGTACTAAAACAATACATACCTTTGTAACCATTTCGGAGTATTTACGTCTAAAATGTAATAAAAAAAGACATATATTCGACTAACTATAGTAAATCCCGATTTTTGAGTGAGTGAATAAATATGTACAGAAAAAACAATAATACTTGAACAAAAAGTATTGAAACTTATTAAAAATGAGAATACTATTTCAAGAAAAAGTATTGCAAGATTGAATCGCTGCCATAAAAATAATTAAAGGAACGAATGATCAAATTAGAACAAATAAATAAGACCTATCATAACGGCGCTCCTCTGCACGTCTTGAAAGGTATTGATTTAGAAATAAAACGGGGTGAAATGGTTTCCATCATGGGCGCTTCCGGTTCAGGCAAATCCACGTTGCTCAACATCTTGGGAATTTTAGACACTTATGATACAGGTAATTATTTACTGAATAATCAACTGATAAAGAATTTGAGCGAAACCCGGGCAGCCGAATTGCGAAATAAGATGATTGGCTTTATTTTCCAGTCGTTTAACCTGATTAATTTCAAGAATGCGATGGAAAACGTAGCTTTACCTTTATATTATCAGGGGATAAATCGTAAAAAACGAAACAATATTGCTTTGGAATATTTAGAAAAAATGGGATTGAAAGAATGGGCACACCATTTACCTAATGAACTATCCGGTGGGCAAAAACAAAGAGTCGCCATCGCTCGCGCTCTAATTGCAAAACCCCAAATCATTCTTGCCGATGAACCTACCGGAGCGTTGGACAGTAAAACTTCAGAAGAGGTAATACAAATTCTTCGTGAAGTAAACAATGAGGGCATGACTACGATTATCGTTACACACGAACAAAGCGTAGCGGATGCAACGGACAAAATCATCCGACTGAAAGACGGAATTATAGATTCAATCAGGAATTAGGTATTTAAGAAATATTCCTCAACTCATAACTCATAATTGCAAAAAACGTGTTTGATTTAGATAATTGGACTGAAATATTCAGCGTCATCAAAAAAAATAAATTACGTACATTTCTCACCGGATTTTCTATTTCGTGGGGAATTTTTATGTTTTGCATTCTGTTATCTGCCGGCAATGGTCTGAAAAACGGAGTGATGTCCAATTTCGGAACTCGTTCGGTGAACAGCCTCCAGTTTTGGGGACGAAGAACTTCCATGCCTTACAAGGGATTTCCTGAAAACCGGAAAATCAATTTGGACGAAAAAGATTTGGATTTGATCAAAAAACAAGTGCCGGAAGCAGTCGATGTATCCGGGGTAATCACTGCCAATGTCAATGTCAGCTATAAGACATTCAACTCCTCTTGTAGTTTTGAAGGTGTAAATCCGGACTATAAACGCATCAACGGAATAAAAATCAAAGACAATCAAGGGCGTTTCATCAACGACATGGATATGAAAGGCGCTCGAAAAGTAGCGGTTATCAATCAACGCATCAAAGACGTTTTGTTTCAAAACGATAATCCGGTTGGAAAACAAATTATTGCCGGCGGATTGGGATACACGATCATCGGTGTTTTTGAAGAAGACAGTTGGGGAAATGAAGAAAAAGCATATATTCCTTTTTCAACGGCTCTAATATTGTATAACAAAGGTTGGGGGATAAACGATATTGCTTTTACGATACAAGGACTTAAAACCGAAGAAGAAAATGAAGTTTTTGAAGAAAACTTTCGAGGAAAACTCTCCGTTCTACATATTTTTGATCCGGAAGACACCCGTTCAATCGGCATCTGGAATCAATTGGAAAATTATTTGCAAACCATTGGTATTTTTAACGGAATATCAGTCTTCATCTGGGTTATTGGTCTCGGAACATTGATCGCCGGCATCATTAGTATCAGCAACATCATGCTGATTACCGTGAAAGAAAGAACCCGTGAATTTGGTATTCGTAAAGCATTAGGCGCTAAGCCGTCTTCGATTTTGGGAAGCATTTTATTAGAATCCGTACTCATAACCTCTTTGTTTGGTTATTTCGGGATGTTTATGGGAATAGGTTTGGGAGAATTAGTCAATTCGGCGCTGGAAAATGCCGAATCGTCCGAGATAATGAATGTATTTCTGAATCCAACGGTAGAAGTCGGAATAGCCGTTGGAGCCATGTGCATATTAATCGTTTCGGGCGTATTAGCAGGATATTTCCCTGCATTGAAAGCGGTACGAATTTCACCTGTCGAAGCCATGAAAGAGGAGTTGTAAATTAATTATGAGTTATGGAAGAGTGTATTATAAAAAATAAGAGTTTTATATTTGCAATACGGATTGTCTTATACAAAATGTTATGCAATGACAGAAACAAATTTGTTTTAAGCAAACAATTATTACGATCGGGAATGTCTATTGGAGCCAGTGTCCGTGAAACCCTGAACGCCCAAAGCGGTATGGATTTTATCCGTAAATATGCCGTCGCTCAAAAAGAATGTATTGTTAAAAATCATTCACGGCATCCTTTCATCAAAAAAAACGAACTCATAACTCATAACTTATAAAAGCGTGTTTGATTTAGACAGATTACAGGAAATATGGATGACCGTTACACAGAACAAAGGAAGAAGTTTCCTTACCGGTTTCGGTGTATTCTGGGGCATTTTCATGTTGATGATTATGTTGGGGGCCGGTCACGGACTGGAAAGAGGCATGATGAAAAATATCGACGGGTTTGCGACCAATTCATGTTTTATGGGCGCCGGAACCACCGGTTTGCCTTACAAAGGATTTCAAAAAGGGCGTAAATGGGACATACATAATCAGGATTTGGCTATTCTCTTTCAATCGGTACCGGAAATAGATTGCCTCTCACCCATGCTTTTCGGGGCGCGTTCAAACAACAATGTAATATTCGGCGATAATTCCGGTTCATACAATGTCAGAGGATTGCATGCAAATTATATCGAAATCGAACAACAACGAGTGTTTTTCGGCCGTTTTATTAACGATATAGATATTCTGCAAGCAAGAAAAGTATGCGTTATCGGAACGACGGTTTACGAAGAATTATTTCCGACCAAAGGTAATCCGCTCGGAAAATACATCCGGATTAACGGGATTTATTATCAAGTAGTTGGCGTATCATCGGGCGTTTCCGGCGTCAACATTGGCGGACGCTCGGAAGAATCGGTTGTCATTCCTTTCACGACGATGCAACAGATTAATAATCAGGGAGACGTTATTCAGATGCTTGCGGCGACTACTCTCCCGAATCAGTCGGTTAAGGACATGGAAGAAAAGATGAAAGAAACACTGAAAGCCAACAATAGCATTGCACCTGAAGACATGCAAGCCATTTGGGGATTTAATTTGGAAGATCAATTCAATATTTTCAAATATTTATTCATAGGAATCGCTATCGTGATTTGGATTGTCGGTTCGGGAACACTGACTGCCGGAATAGTGGGAGTCAGCAATATTATGATGGTGACGGTGAAAGAACGAACCAAAGAAATCGGAATCCGGAGAGCATTGGGAGCTAAACCGCTGACTATTATTTCCCAAATCATGTCGGAAAGTTTGCTTTTAACGGCCATTGCAGGATTATTAGGCTTATGCTTAGGCGTCTTGACTTTATATTTGGCCGATGTATATTGGTTGCAAAATGCAGAAAATGTATTTTTGTCGGATCCGATGGTTTCTTTTGGAACGGCTATCACATCTGCCATTATATTATTAATTTGCGGTTTGATAGCAGGAGCAATCCCTACAATCAGAGCTTTACAGATAAAAGCAATTGATGCGATCAGAGAAGAGTGATGGAAATTAAAAGATATAGAAATTAAAAATTACACAACCTCCGATTTGGAGGTGAATTTTAAGAGTTATGAAAAAGATTGGTAAAATTATTTTGTTTATAGTCATTGGTTTGATTGTGTTATCAACCTTTATGTTTCTATGGAATAAATCCCGTCCTGCGATAATCGTTTATGATATTGTTTCTCCAACAACAGGAACGATAGAAAATAAAACCATCGCTACGGGAAAAATAGAACCCAGAGATGAAATTCTGATTAAACCGCAAATATCGGGAATTGTATCCGAAGTATTGAAAGAAGCCGGACAAATGGTAAGCATCGGCGAAATAATTGCTACAGTAAAAGTGATACCTGAAATGGGGCAATTAAATTCAGCTGAATCTCGTTTGAAAGTAGCCGAAATCAACATGAAACAAATTGAGACAGAGTATATTCGTCAAACTCAATTGTTCCAAAACGGCGTAATTTCCAAAGAAGAATTTGATGCCGCAGAAGCCGGCTACGACAAAGCTATCGAAGAAAAAATGAACGCTTCGGATGCTTTGGATATTGTAAAAAACGGCGTTTCTAAAAAATATGCAAATTCAAGCAATACCCAAATCCGATCTACCATTTCCGGAATGATATTAGATGTTCCCATTAAAGTTGGAAACTCCGTCATTCAAGCCAATACATTCAACGATGGAACTACGATTGCATCCGTTGCCAATATGAATGACCTTATTTTCAAAGGAAATATTGATGAAACGGAAGTTGGAAAAGTAAAAGAAGGAATGCCCATTGTATTAACCGCCGGCGCTATCAACAACCGGACTTTCGATGCCGAACTGGAATATATTTCTCCAAAAGGCTTAGAGCAAAACGGAGCCGTTTTATTTGAAATAAAAGCTGCCGTGAAAGTTCCGGAATCTATTTTTATCCGCGCCGGATACAGCGCCAATGCCGAAATTGTATTGGCTCAAGTTACTGATGTTTTGACAATTCCTGAAAGTTGTGTTGAATTTAGCAACGATTCTGCTTTTGTATATGTACTTAAGGAGGAAAACACACAACAAGTATTTGATAAAAAACAGATAATCATTGGTTTATCCAACGGTATCAACATCGAAGTGAAAGAAGGTTTAACGCCGGAAAATAAAATCAGAGGAAACGAAATTGATACGAAAGCAAAAAAAGAAAAACCGGCTAAAAAATAAATCCTGCTCCTAAATCCCCTAAAGGGACTTTCGTTTGGATTAGAAATATTTTCAACAGTAAAAACAGAATAACAAAAAATAATATGTATAATTCTAATAGTCAATATATAACAAAAAAATCTAAAGGGAATTTAGAGCTAAAACTCATTCTTTTTTTATCCTTTTGTCTTTTTTCAAACCTGAGTGCTCAAACGAAACAATGGACTTTAGAAAATTGTATTCAGCACGCAATTGATAACAATATTGTTATCAAGCAGATAAAATTACAAAAAGAAAGCGCCGAAGTAGAACTGAATACTTCGCAGATGAGCCGTCTACCGGATTTAAATGTCGGAATAGGACAAAATTGGAGATTTGGATACAGCGAAATAATAAGCGGTTTGAAAGAAAACACAACCCAATCAACTTCCAATTTTTCAATCAGCAGTTCCATCCCTCTTTTTACCGGTTTTCGGATTAACAACGAAATCGAAAAAAATAAACTGGAATTAAAAGCCGCTACGGAAAATTTGGAAAAAGCAAAAGAAGATTTGGCTTTGAATATTGCCTCTTTATTTCTACAAGTCCTGTTCAATAAAGAAATAGTGAAAGTAAACGAAGAACAGTTAAATTTAAGCCACAATCAAGTTGAAAAAACAAAATCTTTGGTGCAAGCAGGAAAAGCTCCGTTATCGCAACTGTACGATATTGAATCTCAAGTTGCAAAAGATGAAGTTTCGCTTATTCAGGCCAAAAACAGTCTGGCGTTGGCATTATTGGATTTAGCGCAAAGTCTGGAATTGGAAACCGAAAACGCTTTCGATGTTTATACTCCTGAAATTGAAGACGTAATAGAAAAATACACGAATAGCGTTCAATTGCCTCAGGTTATTTTTAACAACGCTGTCAATATCAAACCGATTATCAAAGAACAGCAGTACCGGATGGAAAGCGCTGAGAAAACATTGAAAATTGCAAGATCAGGTTATTTACCGTCGCTTCAATTGAATTTAGGGTATGGAACAGATTATTTTTATGATTATGATATAAAAAAGAAAATAAATCCGGATACGGGGAACGCATATTCAAATACTCCTTTCTCCAGTCAAATTCGGGATAATGCCGGTGAATTTATCAGCTTAAACTTAAGTATTCCTGTTTTTAATCGTTTTTCAGTAAAAAATCAGGTAAGAAATGCCAAAATAAACATCAGCAATCAACAATTGGCATTAGAAAATACAAAAAAAACGCTTTATAAGGAAATTCAAACGGCTTATCTTAATGCCACTGCGGCGCGGGAAAAATACCGTGCATCGGAAAAAGCCGTCACTGCCGGCGCCGAAGCATTCAAATATGCACAGGAAAGATATGAAACCGGAAAATCTTCCGTTTTTGAATTTAATGAAGCAAAAACAAAACTGATTCAAAATCAATCGGAACAAATACAGGCAAAATACGATTATGTATTCAGAGCTAAAATTCTGGATTTTTATAACGGAAATCCTATAAAATTATAGCAAATGAAGGGAATGAAAGAAATAAAGGGAATGAGGGGAATGAAAATAATATTCTTTTTCTTTTCTTTTTTTCTTTTCTTCTTCTTGTTTTTTTCCTGTCGACCGCAAGAGAAATACTATCTTACTCAAGGAGATATATTTAAAACAACTGCTCATATCAAATACAAATATCGCAAAGATTTAGGAAAAGAAATATTTGCTCGTTTAGACAGTTTCGATTTATCTTTAAATCCGTTCAACAAAAATTCCATTATTTACAAAGTTAATCACAACGAAGACGTGGAAGTGGACGACCGGTTTATTACCGTTTTTAACAAAGCCAAAGAAATTTCCGAGATAACGGGCGGAGCTTACGATATTACCTGTGCTCCGTTAGTTAATATCTGGGGGTTTGGTGTCGAAAAAAAAGATGAAATAACGCCTCGCTCCATCGACAGTATCAAGCAATTTGTTGGCTATCAAAAAGTATGGCTTGAAGGAAGAAAAGTAATAAAAGAAAATCCTTCGTTACAAATCAATGCATCTTCCATCGCTAAAGGATATGCCTGCGATGTCATTGCCGAATTATTCGATTCTTACGGAATTACAGACTACATGGTAGAGATCGGAGGAGAAATTCATGCCAAAGGGAAAAATCCGAACGGAAAATCTTGGAGCATCGAAATCTTGAAGCCCATCGACGATACGACAGGAACAATAAAAGAGCATCAGGAATTGATTCTTTTAGATAATTATTCATTGGCTACTTCGGGCAATTACCGGAATTTTTATGTTAAAGAAGGAAAAAAATATGCACATACGATTAATCCCCTGACAGGCTATCCTGCCGGAACTGTCGAAACAGATGATTATTTACCTTTACTGAGCGCAACGGTTTTATATCCCGATTGCATGACTGCCGACGCTTTTGCTACGGCTTTTATGGTATTGGGGTTGGAAAAATCCTGTGCTATTGCCGAACAATTCCCGGAAATGAATTATTTGTTTATTTATACGAATGAAAAAGGAGCATTTTTGGCAAAAAAATCATTCCGATAATCCGTTACGCAATTATGAGAGCCGGCAGGAGTAATTCGTTTGGCTTCCCTCTTAAAAAATGAAAAGTAAGTTATCGGCATCAATGACCCTAAAAAACTGTCGGAAGACATACCAAACAAGATTCAAGACACGCTTGGCATCATTGCGGACTGCAATATTCTTTTCGATTCGACAACAGGAAAGCCGTATCTTGAAATAATTGTTGAGTCATATCCTTATCCAATAAATTACAAAGGGGAATATCACTATCGGTGCGGAAGCACGAAACAGGAGTTGAGAGGCGCTGCGCTCAACAAGTTTCTTTTGGAACGTACCGGTAGGAAATGGGATGGCGTTCCTGTACCTAATGTTACAGTAAAAGATCTGTCTCTAATTGCATTGCAGCGATTTCGCCGCGAGGCAGCCAAAAGCGGGCGTGTTGATGCCGAAGTACTAAAGGATACGACCGAAGTATTGCTTAACAACCTGCATCTTTACGACGATAATACAGGCTATATGAAACGGGCCGCGATATTGCTTTTTCATCCCGACCCCGAAAAATATTACACCGGCGCATACATAAAGATCGGTTTCTTTGTGAGAAATGACGCCGACCTTGCTTTTCAGGACGAAGTTCACGGCTCGTTAATGGAACAAATAGATAAGGCGTTAGACCTATTAAAAACCAAATATATAACTTATGCTATTAGTTACGAAGGCGTCTCAAGGCGGGAAAAACCGACTTTCCCCGAAGTTGCTATGCGCGAGAGTCTTTTAAATGCAGTGGCTCATAAAGATTACTCAACCGGAGTGCCGATACAAATAAGCGTTTATCCCGACCATATTGTTTATTGGAATCCCGGTACAATGCCCGAACAGGTGCCGTTAAACAAACTTTTTCAGAAACATTCATCCTTTCCGTTCAATCCCGATATTGCCAACGCACTTTTTCGTTGTGGCGATATTGAGGCATGGGGGCGCGGATACAGTAAAATTTTGGAATCTATCTATGAACACAAATTGTTGCCGCCACAAGTTGATTTTATGGCAGGATTGATGCTGACTTACTATGCAGATATGAGGGTACAACTGCTTAAAGAATACGTAGATGAAAGGTTGATTAAGATTATTGAATATGTCAGAGACAATGAAAAAATAACTAATTCTGATACACAGAAACTCCTAAATGTTAGCAAGCCAACAGCAACACGAATGTTGAAACAGGCTGAAATTTGGTTAGAGCAGCAAGGGAAAGTTGGAATGGGAACAAACTATATTTTTAAATGGAAACCATTTTTAATTGGCTCATAATTGGCTCATAATATATGATAACAAAAACG
>JAIRLY010000373.1 GCA_031259075.1 Dysgonamonadaceae bacterium
CTTCATCTCCTTCTTCGCCCATGTATTTCATAAACAAATAATCGTTCAATGGGTTTGGTCTGCTTTCTTTCATTTTTTGTTGTTTGGTGTTCATTTTTTGTGTTTAGTTAAGAAAATTAATGTTTTTGCAAAGATAATTTTATTTCTTGAAATAAACATAGAGTAGTTCTAAATTTTTTTTGAGGCACTATTGGTACGATAGTCGGTTTTGTTTCCCGCTTTTTCTTTCTTCTTTTACCAAATCCTTTCAGGACGTTCCGTATTCTCCGAAATGGGTGACTTTTGAGAGTACCTCCGGAAAAGAGCAGAGAACACAGTAGAATTATTTTTTATAGCGTCTCAAAAAAAGATTTAGCCAACAAAAATGATATTTTATCCGAAATAAGGAGAAACATAAAAATAATTAAATTATTTTTGTAAAATATTTTTAATCTATAATAATGAAAAACAATGAATGGATCTTATTATGTAATAGGAATTGATATGGGCGGAACCAATACCGCTTTAGGAGTTGTGGATGCGAGAGGACGAATTCTTTATCGTGGCAAAATATCAACAACAGATTATTCGACGGGAGAAGAATATGCAGAGGCTTTGGGAAATGCAATTAACAATCTGATTGTAGATGATGAAGTTAGAAATAAAATTAAAGGGATTGGCATGGGTGTTCCCAATGGAAATATGAATGACGGCACAATAGAAAAAGCGGCCAATATTCCATGGGCGAAAACAGTAAATGTTCCTATCGCTGCCATGATTACAGCTAAAACGGGATTTCCTTGTAAATTAACCAACGATGCAAATGCGGCGGCGTTGGGTGAAATGATTTACGGCTCGGCCAAAGGAATGAAAGATTTCATTGTGATTACTTTGGGTACCGGCTTAGGTAGCGGAATTGTTTCCAACGGACAATTGGTTGTAGGACACGATGGATTTGCCGGAGAACTGGGGCATGTAACGATGGTTCGCCACAATGGACGCCTTTGCGGTTGCGGTCGTACCGGTTGCTTGGAAACTTACGCTTCTGCAACAGGAGTTGCAAAAACCGCCCGTGAATTTCTGGATTTAAATCCGGAGAAAAACTCTGTTTTAAGAGAAATTATTTACCGGCCTATTACCTCAAAGGATGTTTTTGAGGCGGCAAAAAAAGGAGACGAATTAGCCATTGACGTTTTTAATTTTACAGGTAAGATTTTAGGAGAAGCCTTATGCGATTTTGTCACCTATTCCAGTCCGCAAGCCATCATTCTTTTCGGCGGTTTGGCACATTCCGGTGATTTTTTACTCAAACCGCTTCAAGAAGCAATGGATAATCATATTTTGAATGTTTTCAAGGGAAAAACAAGAATTATTATATCTCAGTTGAACGACGCAGAGGCTGCTATTTTAGGAGCCAGCGCCTTGGCTTGGGAAGAACAATAAAAGTGAAAGACGGTAATTAACCTGTCGAAAGCTACTTTACCGTCATTACGGGCATGACAAAGTAAGTAAGTTTTTTCTTCTTACTTTTGTCTTTTATTTAGATCGAATACATGAAACTGTACAATGAAAAAGAAATTCTGAAAAATTTGCGTAGCGGGGATGCTTCCGTCCAGCGGAAAGTATTTGAACAAATCGTTAATTATTATAGTGAAAAACTGTATTGGTATATCCGTAAAATGGTTTTGTCGCACGATGATGCAAATGATCTTTTGCAAAATACTTTTATTAAAGCATGGATGAGTATCGACCTTTTCAGAGGAGATGCTAAATTATCCACTTGGCTTTACAAAATTGCAATTAACGAGAGTATCTCCTTTTTGAGTAAACAACGCGCACATAACCATATTTCAATGGATGTAAAAGACGTGTATTGGGCTGAAAAATTGGAAACAGACGCGTATTTCGACGGAGATGTCGCAGAACTCAAACTTCAAAAAGCGATTCTTACTTTGCCCGACAAACAACGAGCCGTTTTCAACCTGCGATATTTTGATGAGATGCCTTACGAAGAAATGGCGGAGTTAACGGGGACTTCGGTTGGTGCATTAAAAGCCTCTTATCATCATGCAACAAAAAAAATTGAGGATTTTTTAAATTCTGATTAAACTTTTTTACTACGATAAAGTCTATAAAAAAGGAAAACAAAAATTGTAAAAATACAAAAGACAGTATGAGCAAAAAAATCAATCAATGGGACGAACTCAAAACAAAAAATCCTTTTAAAGTGCCGGATGGATATTTTGAAAGTTTGACCGCTCAAATAATGTCTCAATTACCGGAAAAAACAGATGAAGAAATCACAGTCGTAAATTTGTGGGATCGTATAAAACCATGCTTGTACATGGCTGCTATGTTTATTGGAATAGCGCTGATGATAAAAATATTTGTAACTCCTGATTCAAAAGAATTAAATTTATCTTCCGAAACGGAAATGGAAGAATTTTATCAATATTATGAAGATCAATTAACAAACAATATTTATCGTGAAATGGTTTACTTGAATGATTTCGAATAAGTACGGAAATATAAATCAATTATAAATTTATTACAATGAAAAAAAAACTCTTATTTGTTTGTATCGTTTGCTTTGTAAGTCTAAACGTTTTATTTGCACAGCAAGAGGAAAATGATAAAAAAGAAAGATCCGGAAGATGGCGGGACAAAATTGAGATAATAAAAGAAAAGCCTAAAAAAGTGGACGGAAACTTTGAAAAATTCAAAGTGAAAGAAATAAAAGAGCGATCTAAAAAAATAAAAGGAGATTTCGAAAAATTCAAATTAGAAAGAACCGAATTTATCTCCAAAAAGATGGATTTGACGGAAGAAGAAAAGAAAGTTTTTTGGCCTTTAGCTGATGAACTCCAATTGAAAAAGTTTGAATTAAACAAATCTTTAAGAGAAGAAATCCACAAAATACATAAAGCAAAAAAAGAAAACCAGTTAATTTCGGAAGCGGATTATAAAAAAATAATTGAGTTAAGCGCTGAAATAAAAGTAAAAGAAGCTGAATTGGATCAGGAATATTTGTATAAATTGATTAAAGTCGTTCCAGCGGAAAAAATTTTCTTATACCAGGAAGCCGAGCTTCAATATGGAAGAATAATGATTGGGAAGCATAAGAAAAAAGAATATTTGCCTGTTAGTGATGAAAAAATTATAACTCCTCAAACATTAGATTAAAGATTAAGAAAGATGCGCTATCATGATGTTGACCGAAGTTTGCACAGCAAGCGTCGTGAAGACTTTTGTTATTAATTTTTTTATACTCCTTAAATCCGTAAGCCCGAAATTTGTTTTATGAAAGAAAGCTTTTCAGCTTTCAATTGTTTTCATTTCATTGCAGTGTTTAATTTATTTATTGACAATTCCTTGTCTTTTACTCTCATTAAAGAACTTGCGGATTCAAGGATACTTAAAAAATTAAAATAAAATTTACATTGTACAAATCTTTTTTATTATTACATTTGTATAAAATTAATTAAATATACGTATTTTTAATATATTATGAAGCATCTTTTTTATTTAACATTCACCCTGTTGTTGGTGGTGCCCCACCAAGTAAATGCCGTATCCGCTTATCCTTATCCGATTGAGTATAAACAACCTGACGAATCGACAATTACAATTGTCCTGAAAGGCGACGAGCGAGTACATTGGGCTACTTCTGTCGATGGTTATACTTTATTGCTAAGTTCAACCGGTTTTTATGAATATGCTAAAAAAGCTGTTTCGGGCGATTTAACTTTGTCGGGTATCCGGGCGCACAATCCGGATAAACGCACACCAGAAGAAACTGTTTTTTTGAAAAAAATAATGAAAGACTTGCGTTACAGCAGTGAGCAGGTAAATGTGCTGAAACAAGTTTGGGAAACCAAAGAAACAGCCTTAAAAACTAAGGTAAAAAGTATGAAAAACAGACTGCAAAAAGCCCAAACCGCCACGGGAATAGTACGCGCTCCTCTTATTTTAGTGCAATTTCCGGATAAACCGTTTATCCGGTCGAAACAAGATTTCGAACTGCTTATGAACCAGCCGGATTATACGGCTACGACAGATGGATCTATTACAGGAAGCGTATATGATTATTTTTATGATAATTCGTATGGTCAACTCGAATTTCAGGTAGATGTTTTCGGTCCTTATACGCTCGCACACAATATTGCATACTATGATTTTTATAGTAACGGAAACCCTGCGATTATGGCAAGAGAAGCGGCTTTAGCGGCAGCTACCGACGGTTGTAATTTTGCCGATTACGATAGCGATGAAAATGATTTTGTGGACGCCTTGCATCTCATTTTTGCCGGTTACGGACAGGAAGCCGGAGCGCCGAAAGGAGATGCAATCTGGTCGCATGCCTCTTTTACCTATACGGAAGACAATGATTTTCTGGCAATCAATAATAAAATTGTTTATTGGTACTCCTGTTCTCCGGAACTGAGAGATACATACGGGACAAACATCTCCTACATCGGAGTAATCGCTCATGAATTGAGCCATGTCTTCGGTTTACCAGACTTTTATGATACCGATTATGACGAACAGGGACAGTCCGTCGACACCGGAGAATGGGATATTATGGCAAGAGGTTCTTGGAACGACGGCGGACGTACACCGGCGAATCATAATGCATGGTCGAAAAATTATTTAGGCTGGGTACCGGCAGTTGAACTTGCCGCTATCACTGCTATTACATTGCCCAATCCTGCCCTCCAAGGCGCTGTTTACAGGATCAGTACCACAACACTGAATGAATACTTTTTATTGGAAAACCGGCAAAAACAGGGATGGGACGCTTATATCCCCTCCAGCGGGATGCTTATTTACCACGTGGATGAAAACATGGATTGGGATGATAATTGCCTCAATTGCATACCTTCGCACAGGGGATTATATATTAAGCAAGCCGGAGGAGGTATAAATAGTAACAATACCAACCGGACAAACGACCCTTATCCTTCGGGCGGGAATACGGCTTTTACCGATGCATCGGTTCCTAATTCCAAATCGTGGGCAGGAAATAATACGAACAAACCCGTTACACAGATTACGCATAATACCGCCGAACGGACGGTTTCTTTTCAATTTATGGCTTCGCAAAATTCATACGATGCATCATTGAACCGGTTTGCGGATTTGCCCACTGTAAGTTATAACTCCGGTGCAAGAGAAATAAAAGTAGAACTTGAAAACCATGGCAAAGAATTTACCGCTGCGACTATTTCGTGGAGTATCGACGGTCAAATGCAAACACCTTATCAATGGAGCGGTTCATTGCCTTTCGGTCAAAAAGAAATACTGACCATCGGTAGTGCCAATTTGACGTTAGGCGCCTATACGCTTTCCGCGTCTGTTATAGTTGTCGATGATGAACAAACAAGTAACAATACAATTCAAGCTGTAATTGAAATTAAAGAGCAGGAAAAATTACCTTATGCTACCGAGTTCAGCGGCTCGCTAAGCGGTTGGGAAAGCGTAAGCATTGCGGGTGATATTGATTGGCAATGGTCTGATCAGCCTAATTATCTTGGATACATACCTATCAATACAAGTTCGAGCGCTAATGGCTATGCACTGTACGGGATCGTCAGGGATGATATGTACCCAGGCCCTAATCCGGCACAAGCGGCTTTAATTTCGCCCCCGTTCAATTTTCCAGAAGGAGAAAAGATTGATTTATCCTTTGAATACATTACGGCATCTTACTCCGTAACCACTTTTCTCAGGGTACAAGCATCAACCGATAATTTTCAGGAACAGATAGTAGATGTATGGTCGCAGACATTGCTCAATAGTTTGGAAATAGTTGTCGCCACTCCATTGGTGGATCTTTCTGCTTTTGCCGGCAAGTCGAATGTTCGGATTCGTTTCTTATATGAAGGAGGATATGCTTTTGGCTGGGCGATTGATGATATTAAACTATTTGTCAATAATACGCCGACTTTAAAATCCCTGACCGTAACTCCCGGAGAACTTTCGCCTGCTTTTAATCCGAATATCATGTATTATACAGTGAATGTAATGAATGACGTGAGCGTGATTGACATCAACGCTGTTGCTTTGCGTCCCTCAGATATAGTAAACGGTACAGGTACTCAAGTGTTGAATGAAGGCGAGACGATCTTTTCGGTTGTAGTTTCCTCCGCCGACGATAGCAAACAATATACGATAGTAGTGAATCGGATGGCACCGGCATTAGCGGTTCCTTTTATTGAAGATTTTGAATCCGGCGCTACCGCATGGACAATTGAGAACGGTTCATACCCTAATCGGTGGCATATCGGAACAGCTACGGCTGCTTCTGGTAATTATTCCGCTTACATTTCCGATGACGGCGGCATTTCAAACAGTTATAATTCAAATACTTCAAGCATAGTGGAACTTTTCTGCAATGTTTATTTTACTCCTCGTTCCGAAGATTACCATATTTATCGGTTGAGTTTTGATTGGAAAGGCGTGGGAGAGAATTATTTCGATTATATGGAAGTTGTGATCATAAACCAGGTAGGAGATTTTACTATTGTCACTTTTATAGATCAATTTAGTTCGGCAGATACATGGCAAAAAGCAGTGATTAACCTTTCTTCTTCTTATCTTCTTTCAGGAACAGTGCAGCGTTTAGTCTTTAGATGGAAAAATGACAGTAGTGTTGAAGGGCAACCGCCGATAGCCATCGATAACGTAAAAATTCAGTTGGTTGATCCCTATGAGGCTTTGCTGAGCGACCTGTCGGTGGACGAAGGAGTTTTATCTCCTGCCTTTTACTCCAATACATTTAATTATAATGTAACGGTAAACAACAGCGTGACAAAAATCAATATGAATGCTACGGCGATGCGTTCCATTGACAAAATAAGCGGAACCGGAACTTATCCTTTGAATGAAGGAAATAATCTTTTCGAAGTTGTAGTTTCCAATCCGGAAGGAACGGTTCAGAATACTTATAGAGTAGTGGTAGACCGGATGAAGCCGATGTTCAGTGTTCCATTCACCGAAGATTTCGAATCAACAACCAATCTTTGGAAGTTTGCCAATGATACACAGCCTAATCAATGGGTTATCGGTTCGGCTACAGCTGCTTCCGGTAATTATTCCGCTTACATTTCCAATGACGGTGGCATTTCAAACAGTTATACCGTAAATAATTCAAGTCTTGTATATCTTTTTTGTGATGTTTATTTTACTCCTTATACCGAGTATGGCTATTATCAGTTGAATTTCGATTGGAAAGGTATGGGAGAGAGTTATTGCGATTATATGGCAATCTATTTAACCGACACGGATATCGATCCGAATGCCGGAAATAGGTTAAGTTACAGTGCCTATTTAGGGCAATTTTCCCTGTCATCTACGTGGAAAAAGGCCATACCAAATATTCCTAACTACTATCAAGGGAGTATAAAACGCTTGGTGTTTATGTGGGAAAATGACTATGGTTTCGGAGAGCAACCGCCGATAGCGATTGATAATATAGCGATCAAGTACATTATTCCGACGGATGCTACACTAAGCAAACTTTCGGTAAACTCCGGAGTGTTGTCTCCTGCTTTCGACCCTCATACATTTCATTATATGGTTAATGTGGACAAAAGCGTAAACCAAATTCGAATGGAAGCGGAAGCAAATAATCCGAATGCAATCGTAGTCGGGGCAAATGAAGACTTAAGTCTGAATGTAGGTGCAAATACTTTCCATATTTTGGTATTAGCGGAAGACATCAATTACAGGAATACTTATTCGGTCGTAGTGAATCGCAGTACCGGCACAAGTGTAGAAAATCCGGAAACCGCTATCAAAGTATATCCTGTTCCTACAACCGGTAAGATATATATTGAGAATGCCGGAGGAGCGGAAGTCAGCGTATATAATTTGCCGGGCGAATTGCTGTTGTGTACAAAACAAAGCAGTATTGATTTATCTGCTTATCCGAATGGAATATATTTGTTACAAGTGGGAAATAAGAAAATAAAGGTGGTAAAGCAATAGAAAATAAGGATATGATTCATGCAATGGCAAGATAAAAAATTGTAAAAACGTCGAAAGTAAAGTCTTGGCCTGAGTTTCATAAGCGAAACTCAGGCTAAAAGTAATTATACTATCAGGGCTGACTCATCAAAATTTATTTGGAAATAGAAAAACTTAAAGAATTATCTTTCCGCCCCAAAAAGCAATATGAAAAGTCCGATGAGTTATTTTTCGAATATAAGAGATCCCCGTGTTGAACGCACGTGGGCGCATGATTTGGAAGATATTTTGTTTGTCGCTATAGCATCAATAATATGATGTAACGTGCACCATAAAAATGAATTGGCTGTAGTTCTTGAATACCTGGACTTTTATAAACAAACCGGCTTCGGAAAGCAGCCGCTAACCTATCTTGTTTTTGACAGTAAATTCACAAACTACGAAAATCTTTCCAAGCTGGATGAGTGGAAGATAAAATTTATCACCATCCGTCGAAGAGGAGAAAAAATACTCGAAAACATTTCTAAAAACCATAGTTACAAAACGATACGGGTAGAAGCCTGCGGGATGAAAAAACGCACATTAAAAGTACGGGACGAAGCAGTGTCGCTTCCCGGATATGGTGACTGTAAAACCGGCAAGCCTAAATCCATCAGACAAATAATTATAACCGGACACCGGAAAATCAAGCCGTCCTTAATCATCACCAATGATTTTGAAATATCGCTTGAAAAAGTTGTGCGCAAATATTTTCGCCGGTGGCTTGTGGAAAAAGGGATTGCCGAACAAATTGATTTTTTTCACCTTAACAGAGTCTATTCT
This sequence comes from Dysgonamonadaceae bacterium, assembly GCA_031259075.1. Classification (GTDB taxonomy): domain Bacteria; phylum Bacteroidota; class Bacteroidia; order Bacteroidales; family Azobacteroidaceae; genus Azobacteroides. The sequence continues at coordinate 8,770 of JAIRLY010000373.1, forward strand.
TCTTAAAGAAAAAGAGAGATTTGCCGCAAATTATCGAATTGATGAAAAATTTTGAATGCGTAAAATTTCCATGGTTGAAAAATAAAAAATTGAACTTTATCCCCGTCGCTTCTTCCTAATTTTAGGATTGGGTTTTATACATGAAAATCTGTGTAAAATTGAAAGATATGAATAAACAACGGATGGTTTTTAATGCCATCCGTTGTTTCGTTAGGGATATTTCCTCTATTGCAAACCGTTTGAGAATAAAGCCCAACACCTTATTGTCGGCGTTCGGGCTTTCCAGCGCCGTTATTACTACGGTTATAAATTGCAGTATGTGGCACCAGAGGCGTTGTTTATTCTTTTGACTTGACAAGGGCTTCCGTCCATGATATTTCATTATTTGCAGGATGTTAAATCGCAAATAGCTGATTGCAACTTACTTGGAGACAAGGGATACATCAGTGCCGATGTTCAACTTGACCTGTTTGAAACGGCTCGCATTGGTTTAGAGATACCGATGCGAACCAATCAAAAAGAGTACAGGCTGCAATATTATTTGTTCGGAAAATTCAGGAAAAGAGAGGAAACACTATTTTCTCAGTTGGATGACCAGTTCTTGTTGCTGAGAAATTACGCTAAAAATGTAGCCGGCATTTTCACTCGTATATGAGCTAAAATAGCCTCGGTTATGGCACTACAATATATGAACAAAATAAACAACAGCCCCATTGGACACACATTAAACATGCACTTTGTTAATTTTGCCAGCGGGTTAAACTAATATACTGATAACAATCAGTATATCGTACCAAAATCCGTTTAAAAGTCCACACCAATCCGTCTAATCCGTATTATCTGCATTCCATGGGTAGCTGTTATAAGTGATGGAACCGGTGTATTTTCATTATATTATATATTTTTCCAATATCCATTTGAGTTGTCAACTTGAAAAAAGCATTAAACTGATATATAGATAGTTTGTGAAAATTATAATGTGGTGTAACGCGAGCAAAACAGAAGCTAAAGAAAATATGAGTAAAAATTAATAATATTTATGATTTTTTTCTCAATTTTGTTTGCTATTCTGTTTTTTTTTGTTATTTTTGTAACGGAAATGGATAACTATCACATATTGTGTCATTTATAAAGATTATTTATTACAAAAAAATTAAAATTAAGTCTTATAAAAAAAGTATTTTTAACAATTATTGTTTTTGCTTTTATAGCAAATGTATCGGCTCAACTTAAAGTTGATGCGACAGGAAAGATGGGGATAGGAACGGCAAATCCCCAGTACAAATTGGACGTTACAGAGGATCTCCATGTCGACGGTAATATTTATCTGGAAGGAGACTCCAACCTTATTGCCGCGACCAACAATATTCCCATTACATTTAAGGTGAACGGCGTTTTAGCCGGAACTACGGGATCTTCGAGTAAGTACAATGTATCTTTTGGATACAGAACTCTTTTCTGCTTTTTCCCTGATTTCCTGTCCCTGTCGCCAAAGGACGACAGTACATTTTGTGTGCCTTCAAAATAAGTACTGGTTATATCGTATAGATACATGCGGCTGGCGGTATGATGATAACGAAACCATTTACGGTCTATTGATTCCTGATAATAAGGAATAGAGCCCAATACGCGATAGAGATCCTGAACTTTCAACGATTCTGTGTCCACTCCTGTCATATCTGATATCCCTGTTTCTCTTTATAAACCAGTTGAATATACTCAACTTGCTTCCTCCGGTTATGATTTTACCCAATATCATCGCCTTTACAATACCAACATTGCATGGAGGTAGCGTACGAGTAAGAACATCACCGAGTAAAGCATAATTCCTGTTTCCGGTTGTGTTGCAACATTTTTTTTACGACAGCAATGCTCATGTGTAAGATTTTTAGCAAATCATTATGTATCATACAATATTCTTTCTTATCTTTGCATTCGCAAAAAAACTCTATATACAATAATTGATATTGGAATGAAAAGATATAATTTGGCAAACAACGTTTTAGGATGGATCGTATTTGCTATTGCTACAGTTGTTTATTTAATGACTATCGAACCCACTGCCAGCTTCTGGGATTGTGGTGAATTTATTTCATCGGCTTACAAATTGGAAGTAGGCCATCCGCCGGGAGCGCCTATTTTTATGCTTATGGGTAATTTATTTTCTCATTTGGCATCCGAACCTTCCCAAGTTTCGATGATGTTAAATGCTTTATCTGCTATTTTCAGCTCATTGACTATTTTGTTTCTATTTTGGACAATTACTCATCTTGCAAAAAAAATTGTTTTACAGAACGAACAAAAGATAAGTTTGTCTCAATACATCACTATATTGGGATCGGGTGCAGTCGGCGCTTTAGTTTATACTTTTTCCGACACATTTTGGTTTTCGGCTGTGGAAGGAGAAGTGTATGCTTTTTCCTCTTTAATGACGGCTGTCGTATTCTGGCTGATTTTGAAATGGGAAGATGTAGCCGATGAACCTCATTCCAACCGATGGCTTATCCTGATTGCATACCTGATGGGAATTTCGATTGCTATCCACTTGTTAAATCTGCTTTGCATCCCCGCTATCGTATTGATTTATTATTTTCGTAAAAACTCAAATCCGACATGGAAAGGAGCAGTCGGCGCTTTATTGATTTCATTCGGTATTCTGATAGCTATTCTCTATGGATTGGTGCAAGGATTGGTAGAAGTTTGCGGATGGTTTGAACTCCTGTTTGTCAATATATTTCATTTACCCTACAATTCCGGCGTTATTTTTTATTTAATTCTCATTTTTGGAGTTTTGGCATGGGCAATCAAAGAGTCGATGAATACGACTCTCAAACTTCAAAGAGCCAAAACCGCTTTTGTTATTGCGATTGTATTATTGGGGATTCCTTTTATAGGCAGCGGTTTACTACTTGGAATATTGATCAGTGGGGTTTTAATTATTTATTTGTTTTCGTCCAAAAAAATTAATCCGGTTGCATTAAATACGATATTAATCGGATTGCTTGTTATCACGATTGGTTACTCTTCGTATGCGCTTATCATGATTCGCTCTACAGCTAATACTCCGATGGATCAAAATTCGCCGGAAGATATTTTTACGTTGAGAACATACCTGAGCAGGGAGCAATATGGAGAAACGCCTTTGTTTTACGGACAAACTTTTGTTTCGGAAATAAAATACGAAAGAAAGAGCGGAATGCTTGAAGCGGCAACGAAAGACGAAGGTCCTGTTTGGTCGCAAATTCCCAAAAAGGATGTTTCGGAGAGAGATCTATATTATATATCGGATCGTAAAAAACACTATATCTACGTGGATGAACTAAATACGTTATTTCCTCGTATGTACAGTTCCGATGCCCGGCATATACAAGGATATAAAGAATGGTCGAATTTTAAAGGAAAACGGGTGAGAGTATCTCTTCCGCAAGGTAGTAAATGGGTCATAAAACCTACATTCGGCGAAAATTTACGTTATTTCTTTGAATATCAGGTCAATTTTATGTATTGGCGCTATTTTATGTGGAATTTTTCGGGACGGCAAAATGATATTCAAGGACATGGCGAAGTTTCCAACGGTAACTGGATTACCGGAATTAAATTTATCGATCAACATCGTGTGGGACCGCAGGATGATTTGCCCGATTCGATTGCGAAGAACAAAGGCCACAACAAATATTACATGTTGCCTTTACTGCTTGGAATATTAGGTGTTTTCTTTCAGGTTTTTTCAGGTAAAAAAGGGACGGAACAATTTTGGGTTACTTTCATGTTATTCTTTATGACCGGTTTAGCTATTGTTGTTTACTTGAATCAACCTCCGTTCCAACCTCGTGAACGGGATTATGCTTATGCCGGTTCATTTTATGCATTTTGTATTTGGATTGGTATCGGTACGGCAGGAATTATCAGCGGATTAAAAAAATACCTGAAACTTCCGGATACGGTTGCGGCAATTTTGGGAACTTTCCTTTGCTTATTGATTCCGATACAAATGGTTTCTCAAACATGGGACGATCATGATCGCTCCGGCAGATACATTACCCGCGATTTCGGGATGAATTATTTAACTACGTGCGAACCGAACGCGATTATTTTCACGAATGGAGATAATGATACATTCCCTTTGTGGTATGCACAAGAAGTGGAAGGATACCGAACGGATGTCCGCGTATGTAATCTGAGTTATTTACAAACCGATTGGTATATCGACCAGATGAAACGTCAAGCATACGAATCGGAGCCACTTCCGATAGACTGGAAAAAATATGAGTATGTACAGGGTAAGCACGACGTCGCTTTTATTTTTGACGAATATAAAGAACCTTGGACGGTAGAACGGGTTTTGAACCGGATTAAATCGGAGGATATAAGAGATAAAAGAATTTCTGGTTATGATTTTGAATTGGATAATGTCCCTACGAATAAAATATTGATTCCGATTGATTCGGCGGCAGTACGTACTTCCGGATTGGTAAAACCTGAAAATGCAGCATGGATTCCTCCTTATATGCTTGTGGATTTGGGCACGAAACCCAATGAAAAAGGAGAACCGACTACCAGCCCAAAGAAACATCTGGTAAAGCATGAAATGATGATCTTGAATATCTTAAAAAATAATTCAGACTGGTCGCGACCGATCTATTACGCGTTAACCGTAGGTTCCGATCAATATTTAAGATTGGAATCGTATTTTCGCCAAGAGGGAATCGCATACCGAATCATGCCTTTCGAAGCGGCTAAATATCAAAGAATGGATGTCGATGTTTTATATGATAATCTAATGAATAAATATAAATGGGGAAACTTGGAACAACAGGGACTTTATCTGGATGAAAATAGCATGCGGATGACAAAGACATTTCGTATTATTTTTGGATCATTGGCTCAGAAATTAGCAGAAGAAAAAGATTTTGAAAGAGCGGAAAAAGCACTGGACTATTGCTTAAAGGTAATTCCTTCTTACAATGTTCCTTATGATTATTATTCTATGGGCGATATAGCGGATGCATATCATAAAATCGAAAAAACGGAAAAAGCAAATGAAATTTATGTACAATTGGCAGAAACTTTATCAAAGAATTTGAATTGGTATAATCGTTTGAATACGAGTCATTATGTATCCGTTTTAGAAGATATAAGGAGAGATATTTTCTTTATGCAACAAGTCATGTATTATTTTGCAGAAAATGATCCGGATAAATTCAATCAATATTCCGAAGGATATTCAAAAAGCATGGAACATTATCAGAGTATTACTCAGAGACCGTCGCGAAAAGGAGGATTAAACAGATAAACGATGCTAATAGAACAACCTCCTTTTTTATATAGGGCTCTTTTTCCGGGCGCATATTGGAAATTTCATACGGAAGAAAAAGCGGTTTATCTGACTTTTGACGATGGCCCTATACCGGAAATGACGCCTTGGGTATTGGATACATTAGATAAATACAATATCAAAGCCACTTTTTTTTGTGTGGCTGATAATGTACGCAAATATCCGGAAATATATCAGCATATATTGGAAAAGGGTCATTTAACAGGAAATCACACATTTCATCATCTGCAGGGACTAAGAGTTTCCTCCAAAATTTATTTGAAAGATGTAGAAGAAGCCGAACAGTTTATCAAAAGCAACCTTTTCAGACCTCCGTATGGGCATTTACGTTTTCCACAGTTTTTTGCCCTGAGAAAACGATATAAAATAATTATGTGGGATGTGGTAACACGCGATTATAGTTGTTTGATAAATGCGGATCAAGTATTCAAAAATGTAAAAAAATATACGCGAAACGGTTCGATAATCGTTTTTCACGATTCATTAAAAGCAGCTGATAAAATAAAAGCAGCGTTACCAAAATCAATTGATTGGCTGATTGAACAAGGATATTCATTTAAGCTAATTGACAATTAAGAATGGAGTTAAACCTGCGCTTTTAATTCTTGATTGAATCATGCGAGTCTCGGATATAAAAATATATAGAAAAATTCGTTACCGGAGAGGTTATGGAGTCCATTCTCCTTTCGTTTACAATCTGATTACCAAAGTAATAGAAGAAAGATCTTCTTTTTATGCATATAAAGAAATAGAAAATTTCAGAAAAAAACTTCTAACCGGAAACGACAAATTAAGCTCAATTACGGCAAAAGAAACTCAACATCCCAATTATGGAGCGCTTTTGTTCCGGATTGTGAACTTTTTTAAATGTCGAAATGTTTTACAAATTGGTTGTTCAACCGGTGTTCTCAGTTTATATTTAGCCTTGGCTTTCCGCACGCATGGCGAATGTTATTTACTGGAAGAAAGGTTGGAGTTATTGCAAAGTCTAAAAGATTATGCTTTGGCTCATAATTTAAAAAAGTTTCGCTATATAGAAGGAGATTATGCGGAAAGTTTGCAAAAGCTTTATACTACATTTCCGGAAGCTGATTTGATTTTTATTAATCTACATTCCTGTTCGGAAGACGTGAAAAAGATATTTTGCTTGTGCATGCCTTTTATTAAAAAAACAAGTATTCTTATTCTGAATGATATTACGAGGAATAAAGAAATGAAAAATCTATGGAAAAAAGTAAAAGAATATGCTCAAACAAGAATAAGTATTGATCTTTATGCACTTGGAATTGTATTTTTTGATGATAAATTGCCGAAACGGCATTATAAAACATATTTTAATCATGGAAAAAAGCAAAATTTACACAAGAAAAGGCGACGAAGGTTATACTTCTTTAGTAGGCGGAAAAAGAGTTCTAAAAACCAATTCACGCATTGAAGCATACGGTACGCTTGATGAATTAAATTCCTTTATTGCTTGCTTATTAGAAGAAGTCGATAATCGGGAAGACAGGGAATTTTTGTTGCGAATCCAATACAATCTGTTTAGCTTAGGCGGGTATCTTGCAACAGAAAACGAAGACAAAAGTTGTCGTATTGCACAAAAAGAAGTAGATTTATTAGAAGAAGAAATAGACAAAATAGATTCTTTGATTCCTCCGCTGAAATTTTTTGTATTACCGGGCGGTTGTGAAAGCAGCGCACGGGCACATGTTTGCAGAACTGTTTGTAGAAGGGCTGAAAGGCGCATTTATAGTCTAATGGAACAAGTAGAAATCGATCCGGTAGCATTAAAATATATCAACCGATTGTCCGATTATTTCTTTTTATTTTCACGGAAACAAAATTTTATTCATAATATTGATGAAATTATATGGGAGAACCCTTGTAAATAACATATATTTTTTTACTTTTGCGAAAAATTTGGAAATTATGTATTGGACATTAGAATTAGCTTCAAAATTGGAAGATGCACCGTGGCCTGCATCCAAAGACGAATTGATTGATTTTGCAATGCGTTCAGGCGCACCACAAGAAGTAGTTGAAAATCTGCAGGAAATAGAAGATGAAGGAGAAATATATGAATGTATAGAAGATATTTGGCCGGATTATCCAAGTAAGGAGGATTTTTTCTTCAACGAAGAAGAATATTAACCGTAAATACTGAAAAGACATAAGGGAACTGTCCGGAAATAAACGATACAAATTTATTGTAGATACATCAGATAATCGTTACTTTTTGTCGTTTTTATGCAAATTTCTTCCTCTGCACTGAGGACAAACGATTACCTCTGTACGTAGTACATTCTTTGCGGGAAAAAGATAATACTTTTCCGTGAATTTGAGACGCCATCAATTTGTCGTTGTTTATATGATGCCTGTATTATTCCTGACTTTGACAATGCGACACCTACAAATTTTTCCAGAAATCTTGGTCAAAAAGTTGAGCGATTGACTTGTGTTTTTGGGTAATCAACATTGTTTTGGTCAGCGTTTCTTTGCTT
>JAIRLY010000169.1 GCA_031259075.1 Dysgonamonadaceae bacterium
TACATCATCCGAAAAAGCATAACTGCGATGTATACACGCATTTATGATCGCTTCCCGTATAACCGCCTCATTGAAACTCCTAATATCGTAGATATGGAATTTGTTACTTATATGTAACAGCGGATTGCTTGCCGGCTGGTTGATATAAGCCCAAATTTTGTCTACCGCCGTAAAAAGCGGCTCTTGAAATTCCTGCCTCGCTGTGTATGGAATCATCGAATGGTCTAAACGGTATTCTACTGTAACCGCTGCGTTGGGCAGATATTTTCGCAGGGCATTGCGTGTGCCGAGCAACAGCAATGCAGCGTAATTGAATTTGCTTCTTTCGGTTAATTCCAAATCGGAAAGAATCTGCATATCAGGCAATGTTCTGAACGCAGGATTTTCCTGTTTTATTGCATAATGCTCTTTCATTACGGCTATTGCTTCGGCATCTAAATCGTCGAAAGTCAATCCTTCGCAGACAGTCGCAGAAAAATCCGGTTCGCGCTCGGAAAGAATCCTGAATATCTCGCTATCCGACATCACACGCAAACTGTCGCCAATTCGCATCAGCGGAACACCCTCGAATCTCAAGGTCGAACCGACAGGACGGGACGGTATTTTAAAAACCAGTACTCGCTTATCGCCCTCAAACAATTCTTCGATGTTGACACGTATAGCCAAACGGTCATAAATCTCGTTCTCCAATGCGCCGGTTTTATCTTTTGCAAATGCTGTTCCGACAACTTTGTGAGGATATTTGTCCGTCATCCCGAATACGAGTAAACCACCGCCTTCGTTGGCTAAGGCTACGATATAGCCAAGTATGCATTTCCGCCGTTCGGCAGGGTCGACATGGCTGCCTCCCGCAAAATTGAAATCACGTTTTGCTTCTTTAAATTCTACCCTGTCTTCCGTTTCACGTAATTTTTTTATTTCTTTAACTGTCATGATTACAGATGAATTTTCGCCTGCAAAAGTAAACAATTATTCCAAACCAGCCAAATGAAACGTGTAAACCAATATGTCAAAGAACCTCGGATAATTGTCTATTGTCAATTACCTCTTATCAAATTTTTGAATCCCTTACTCGTCTGGCTTTTCGGCGTCGCCCCGTTTTTGAAATGGTCTCCGGTCTCCATTGCTCCTCTGCTACTAAGGTTTGCTTGCTTTGTTAAATAATTTTTCATAAAAATACAATTGTTAAAAATTTATACCTACTCCTTATTTAAAGTCTCATTTCGGTTTATTCAGACGGTTAACAGCCTTTTTTACCTGCGACACGAAAACTTTAGCAGGTTTAAAAGCCGGAATAAAATGAGCAGGAATAATAAGCGTCGTATTCCTCGAAATGTCGCGGGCGGTTTTTTGCGCCCTTTCCTTAACAATGAAACTTCCAAATCCGCGAAGATAAACGTTTTCGTTCTTCGCCAAAGAAGATTTGATAGATTCCATGAATGCTTCTACAGTTTTTTGAACTGTACTTTTCTCTACTCCTGTAGATTTAGAGATTTTGTTTACAATATTAGCTTTAGTCATGATAATAAAAATTTATTTTTAATTGTTCCTACTCTGTTAAGGCTTTTCGGAATCCGCCGTTATGTTTGTTATTATTGTTATTCATTTTTCATCATTATTGACTCAATAATTCCATTATATGCAATTTATTGTTTATTGTTTCTATATAATCTTGAGAGATATTATCCTGATTCAAAAACGACAGTTCTATTTTTTTATTAAACGGGTCATAGAAAATATGGAAAATGTCTATTCTTTTATTTTGTGATTTTATGTAATCAATAGCCGAATACAGAATCGGAATTTTACACGCCATAGGAATAAAACTGACAAATCCGTCATACTGATTCAATATCTCATTCAAAAAGGGAATATATTCGACAGCGCATGAGTTAGGAGAACAGTTTGACACCTTTTTTTTATTGGATTTCTTTAATTTATGTTCGCTAAAATATATACCGCTCTCAGCATAGTGATTCGCTGTTATTATATCCTTCGATTCAAAAGAATATGCTTCAAAAATATTTCGGTATGTTTCAGGCAAAATTTGGGATTTGAAAAATTCGCGCCTATTTACTTTCGACGAGTAAAGACCTTTGTTTACCCATTGCCAGTCATTGACAATAAAAACAAATCTCACCTCTTTACTCTTTTTCAGTATTGAAGCTAAACACATACCCTGTTTGAAGGTTGTAAAAGGGAAATCGCTCATGTAATCGGAATTTTCTACAAATTCTTTTAACCGGCTATCCATTATTTCTTCCCGAATAGCCGGAACTAATTTTCCTTTTTCGTTGAATAAGACTGAAAAATGACCTGACTGAATCAATATTTTTCGTGATTCTTTGTTGATTTTCGATATAATTTTATCGATCGCCTCATCCCAGCTACTAAGCTGTTCGGTTATTTCTGGTTGCATATTTTTCTATGAGTAAAACCGTAATTACGTTCAAAATCAATCCAATTAAAATCGACGGGATAGGAGCGGATATTAGGTTGAATACACACCAACCGAGAAATCCTGTAATTGCTCCGTAAATTCCGCTGTTCTTATTATTTACTTTATTCTTTATCAAATAATATGCAAACGGAAAAACAATAGCCGGAACCCACAGAGCGTATGCTTTTAGAAGTAAATCCATAATACTGTCGTTAAAAACAGAGGCAATAAGAAGTCCGAAAACTGCAACGATAAGAATTGCATATCTCGTATATGTCAACTGTTCTTCGGGAGTAATGGACTTAAATATTTGTTGCATTATGTCTTTCCTGAACGACACGCCTGCCGAATTAAGCAAAGAATCAATGGTTGACATTACTACGCTAAGCATACCGGCCAGAGCTAAACCTACCAACAAAGCGCCCCACCATGTTCCATGAAATGTGCTTTGCACCAAATTCAGATAAACAAGCTTTTCATTATCATAAGCAATATAATGTGCACCAATTCCTATAACTGTCAAAACTATAAACCAGACAAATCCTATATATGCCGCACGTTTAAACGCTTTTTGGGCTGTAATCGCATCTTTGGCAATTATTCCGCGTATGGAATAAACCGGCAAGAACGCCTCACCAAGAAGAAAAGCAAAGACCAAATCTATTATTTCTATGCTGGGCGTTTGGTTACTGTTAAACACAAAATCTGAAATATCAATAGACTCGCTATTTAAACAAAATTGATAAATAGCCGCCCCTAAACCAATTAATGCAAACGCACAAACAAACAAAAACTGTGGGGTATCAGTTTTTATAACAGTTGCTATACCTCCCCAAAGCGAATACATAACAACAAATACGAGTACTATAACAGTAGCCGTATTCTGTTCAAATCCGGTAACACTTGAGAGTACTCTACCTCCGGCTAAACTTAAGGCTCCGACAATAGCAATGGAGAAAAACAGGGTCAAAATACCGGTTACTATTTGCATAGGCTTACCGTAAGCCTGTCTTAAAATATCGCCTGCCGTTTCACAATCGGCGCTTATGTTCTTTATTCTTCCGGCAAATAAATGCCCGAACAACCAGAATTGAATAGCCGCCAATATAAAGAAGATTGTGTAAAAGAAGCCATATTTGTAAAATTCTTCTATTGCCGAAAATGAATAACCCGGGCCTATCATAGTCCCAAGTATAGTAAACAATATTACCATACCGGCATAATCATTGCTGCCCTTTGATATCGCGAGAGCTGTGCTTGCTTCTTTGTTAAGAAACGATTTAATAAATATAAACGTAATATAAATTACGAAAATCCCTATCGGAATCCACAGAAATACATTTTCCATATATCTAATATTTTAATAATTTATTTTTTAATGTTTAACAAGATGATAAATATCGTCATAAAGACTGCTATAACCAATAAAATAAGAGGGATAATGATTTTCGTCCTCGTGTTTTTTACTTGTGTCTTTATTACATAAATACTCAAAAGAAACAACACAAATATTGCAACAATCAATACCCCAAGAGCTACAGGGTCAAGCGTCACAGGGTTCGGCTCTTGACACAATTGAATTGATTCGCATTCAAACATTGTTAAACACGGAAATATGGTAGCAATCAATACATACAGAGATGAAGTCACAAATCGGGACGTAAAATCTACCTTATTTGTACCATTTTTTGCTATTTTTCTGCAAGCTTCACAACTAAGGTGAAATTTGCTCTGGATAGCCGCAATGATAAGTGGGACTATCACCAAAAATACTATATCTGAAATATCCATGTTCTATCCTCCTGTTTTTAAAAACTATGCCCGCCTTTTTCCTCGTAGGCATGGTATCCTCCGTAAAAAAACGCAGATTGTCCATGTTTTTCTACTACTCGTCTGGCTTTTCGGACTCACCCCGTTTTTCGAATGGTTTCCGACTTCCATTGCTCCCCTGCAGCTACTAAGGTTTGAGCGTTTTGTTAAATAATTAAAATACATAATACCATTAAGTTTATCAAAAATTTATTCCCTACTCTGTTTTCGGCTTTTCGGGTTTCGCCGTCGTGTTATTATACATTATTTTAATCCTTATTTCATCGTCGCGTTCCTGCGCTTCGGTCAGGACTTCGACCAATCGTTTTTCGTACTGTGTTGAGTTGATAACCTTTCCTTTCACTTTGTTTTCGCCCACGAGGATACAACCCGACGAATCGTTTTTGGTATTACCTCTGTGAATCAGTATCCCGCTGAA
>JAIRLY010000156.1 GCA_031259075.1 Dysgonamonadaceae bacterium
GAAAAAAAGAATCTAATAACCTGAGTTTCGGAAAATAAACAGTTAATACATTTGTACGAATTTTCTTATCCAAAACTCAGGTTATAAGTATGTTATATTCAGATGTTGAATCTGCAAAATTGTGAATTTAAAAAACTTTTTGTCAAGTTAAAAATTAGTTGTACCTTTGCGGGTGCTTTGCGGCTGTGGTGTAATTGGTAGCCACGCCAGACTTAGGATCTGGTGCTGAAAGGCGTGGGGGTTCGAGTCCCTTCAGCCGCACAAATAACATTTATTATCAATCGGTTACAATTAAAGAACTCCCAAAGAACCCATTTACGGTCTTTTTAATCTCTGTATTAAGTTTAAATTGCTTATTTTTCTTTTCTTTTTTTAAAAATTACAAATACAAAGATACACATTTATTTCAGTCAAAATTTATTTTTATCTTTGTCTCAATTATCGTTTTTTTTAATTGTTATGTTTCATTATTCTATTTTCAGAAATAAATTTATCTCACCTTTAGCAGCAATACTGTTTTTTCCTGTTTTTTTGTTTGCTCAAGAACGTTTTCCGTTCAATCCGTATTTTCTCCCTGTCGTTTTCGACGGAAAATTCTCAGACAATCTTTTCGTTTCATTACCGGAAGATTCTTTTAAAAGAGAAACAATCCTTTTTCCCGTTTTAAGACCTCAAAAATCGGCTTTTGATTCATCCAAAGAAATCAACCGGCTACGAAGAATGGCATACCGTAGTTTTTTAAAAAATAACATGCTTTCCGTCAAATATTCTCTTTCCGACTTTCCAAATGAAATAGAAAGGATAGAGAGATTAAAGCCGAATATTTTCCAAAGCCTTTTTGCTATCGAAATTGAAACCGAAAAAAGCAATATAGATCGTTCCGCTCGTTTCATTCCCAAACGACAATATTGGACGAACAGCGGAAATACTTTATTACAGTTTTCTCAAAATTATATTTCAAAAAATTGGTACAATGGAGGGGTCGGTAATTTGAATTTACTTAGCGTTCAAAATTATACCTTCAATTATAAAAAAAATAAAATACAATTCAACAATTTTATCGAATGGAAATTGAGTTTTTATACTAATTCAAACGATACAATTCGACACTTCCGGTTAGGAGAAGATTTGATACGTACTTATAGCGATTTTGGTCTTAAAGCATTCAATGATAGATGGTCTTATTCAAGCAATCTCGAAATCAAAACCAAATTATTGAGAAATTACAAGGAAAATTCCGACGATTATATATCTTCTATTTTTTCTCCTTTACAAATCAATATGGGTATTTTGGGTATGAAGTACCAAATACAGAAAACTTCTCCCAAAAATAAATATAAAAAATATAATTTATCGGTCGATCTTTCACTCTTATCGTTGCAATATACTTGGTTGGCAAACAAAAAAATAGATCCTGCACGATATGGAATCAAGGAAGGTGAAAATTCTTTGTTGGATTTAGGTTCTACTCTGAATGCTAAAATTATAATCAATTTTAATCGTCAAGTTACTTTTACTTCCCGGCTTAAATATTTCACTAATTATGAAAAAGTGATTCTGGAATCGGAAAATGAATTAAACTTACCCATCAATCGTTATTTTTCTACCCGCCTTTACTTGTATGGACGCTTCGACGACAGCAATGGCATAAAAAAAGATCCGGGTTTGAATTATATTCAATTAAATGAATTATTTAGTTTTGGTTTCAATTACAAATTTTAAATATGAAAAACTTGTTGCTTTGCAAAAAAAAAGTTATGAATAATACCTGAAATTGCCAAGCAAAGAAACCCTCGCTCTTACGGTTTGAGCATCAACTTCCGCTATCTGTCAGGCTATCGGGAAAAACTACACATTATTTTATTAACTGTATTTCAGTTGATTGAATTAACCGGCAAAAAAATATCCCCCAAACCCTTGTACAATACAATCAAACCCCTCTATAGACGCGAGTGGAAACTCCCCAGATTATTATTAGTTGAACCGACCGGCGGCGGCGAAGTGTATCCCAATACACTGGTGAACCGACTACGATGCCGTCCGCTTTTTTCATCAATAAGTCAAAATACATAATCGCTGTTTTTATTTTTACGTCCATTTTGCCGGAAACTGCTTTTGGGCAAAGGTCTGTAAAAGATTGTTATTGTGCAAGGGGCGTAAATAACTTTTCGGGGAATGATAAATAACTTTTTAAAACAGCATGAAAAAACCCGCTCTTTTTGAGGGAGCGGGCGGGAAGTACAGTTATCAATTTCAATAGACGCTTTCCAATCTTTTCTCTATTGATTCCCTGATAAAAGCATTGATGCTGGTACCTGATTTTTCAGCTATCATGGCAATTTTCCCGTGTACCTCCGACGGAATACGGATGTTAAGCACCCCGTTATATGATTTACGGGGCTTAATTCCTATGTCCTTACAACCTTCAATATAACTGTTGATTCCATCTATAAAGTCGTTCTCCAATTCTTCAATTGTAGAGCCTTCATAACTAATCAAATCCTTTGGCATACCTAATACTTTCCCGTATAAACTCCTGTCTTCCTTGTTGTATTCGATACTCCCATAATATCCATTATATTCCAGATAGTTCATTATTCGCTAATTAAATTGTTATTTATTAAATTATTATATAAGTCTTTTAATACCGTCTCTTTAATCGGGCCGCCGGATGTGTGCGGTTTGTGCATATCTATAATTAATTTCGATTCCCTGTTTTGAAATCGAACACGGGAGCCGGATGTTTTTCCCTTATTGCTCAATTCAAATCCCAAACTCTTTAACATTTTCTTTAATTCGTCGAAAGTAAAGTCTTTCGGCTGGGTTTTGAAACGTTCTATTAATTTTTCTTTCGTGCTCATCTGCATAATCTTTACGCAAAAGTAACTATTTTAGTTGCAAAAACCAAACATTTCAATGATTATTTTCATGCTTTACAATATAAAAAAACCGGAGACAAATAAATAACGCCGGTCTTTCAGGCAAATGAACACGGAACTCTAATTGCCGTTGAGAATCTCTCGCCTGTAATACCTTGCTACATCGGTGAGTATATCCATTGCGATGTTGTAGGCTTCTTTGGGCAAACGCGCCTCGTTGCGG